>JBBQZJ010000008.1:0-17643 GCA_038207805.1 Actinomycetales bacterium
TCCAGATCGATACCTTCCGGCACAATGGTGTGCCGTTCGGGGTGCGCGGTGATGTCGATGTTCACGAGACTGAGCATGTCGCGCTTGAGGTCGGGGCGCGGAAAGAGCACAGTGTGCGCAGCGTTTGCCGCGATGCGCTGCACGAGCCGGGTGCGGAACCAGAAGTGCTCTCGCTCGTCGACTGCGCCGAAATTGGACCGAGTAATTGCTCCAGACAGATCCATCGAGGCAACAACCGCATGGGGGTCGGGCGCAACCGTAAACACGACGGGGATATCCAGCTCGCGAGCGACATCCACCGCTGCAAGGCTTCCCACGTCGGCCATCCGAAGGTGAACGACATCAACGGGGCCGGCCGCTCGAAGTACCCTCCGGATGCCACGGCGCACCGTCACCCGCAACGGCCACGCATTGGCGGCTTGTATCGGCTCGGCCATGAGCGGCACCCGACCGTAGGAGTGTCCGGGCTCAGCGCGGCGCATCTCGTCGAGGCTGTCAAGTGTGGACTCGGCCGACCCGCGCGACATCGTCACGACTCGATCTATGGAATACCGGGCTCCGTCGCCGCGCGACACGAGGGCGTCGCCGAGCCGCACGAGGAGCGTAGCGATCCCCCCGTTGTCTCCGCTGCCGGCCTGCGCGAGGTCGTGATCGATGTCTGCGTGCAGAAAGAGTTGGGCCACGGTGAGCCCAGCCCCCTTGCGCTCGGGATGCTTTTCGGCCGCGAAGTCGACGAGTGCAAGCTGCGCCGCGCTCGCGAGGAGGTCATCACCGGAGCAGAGTTGCAGCAGAATCTCTTCGGCCTCGCGTGACCCGGTTCGCTGCCCGATCGCCGAAACGGCGGCCAGCCGCACCTCGAGCGCCTCGCCCCGGTCGGTGGCAATTGAGACGAGCGGTGCAACGGCGATGCGCGAACGCACCAGCCCCAGGGTCTCCACTATTCGGGACCGCGGCCCGGGCTCGTCAATTCCCAGTAGTGCCGACTCGAGCCCGACCCCGATTTGATCGGGGGATGCGGTCACCCATTTTTCGAGGGTGCGCTGAGCGACCATGCCAGCGAAGTCACCCTCCGCGATGAGGCGGATGAGCTGTGCGATCGCGTCAACCCTAGGCATCCGGCTGCCCAGCGCCCATGCCGCGTGTTCTCGGAGGTACGTGCTTCGACTGCCGAGGAGTCGTACCAGCACAGTCTCGGCTTCGTCGTCGTAGACCTGAGCAAGAGCGTGCGTCGCGGCAATTGACACCACCTGATCCTCGGCGCTGAGGGCGCTTTTGAGCACGCGGATGGTGCGCTGGCCGCCTTCGCGGCTCGCTTCAAAGGCGAGATCGTCGGCGAGCCTCAGCGCGTCGATCAGACGTTCGGCGTTCTGCACCTCATCGAGCGCGGTCTGGATGCCCACTGTTGCGCCACCCCCCTCGAATTGCTGCCAAGACAATTATGGTTCACTCGACACCATGCGTGTACTGGCCATTGGCGATATCGGCGTTGTCGATTCGATGGTTCACATTGGTGACGAGGCCATGTTCGAGCAGTTCCTGACCGAAGCACGGGCCCGAGGCACCGACGAGATCGTGGCAATGTCGTCGAACCCGGCGGAATCCAGCCAGCGCTACGACATCGAGACCGTGCCCAGACTCGGCCTTTCCGGCGATCGGTTGGCCATGGCAGCGCAGGCCGCGCGCGCAGAATTCGCGGTTCTTGAAACCGTCGATGCCGTGGTCATTGCGGGCGGGGGCAATCTTGCAGCGCAATGGCCGATCCATCTCATCGAGCGAGCGGAGATCGCGCGTCGGGCGGTGCAGCGCGGCATCCCCTTGATCATCACCGGTCAGACGCTGGGGCCCGAGCTCACGCCAGCAGATGAGCGGATGCTCGCCGAGCTACTCGGTTCCGCGCAGGCGGTCGGCGTTCGTGAGTCGCCGTCGCGCGCGCTCGCGGCGCGTCTCGGCGTGCGGCCCGAGCGGCTGCACCAGGGCGCGGATGACGCAAGTTTTCTCGGCCTGCGCGACGGCGAGCATCCCGAGGCGCGGCCGTACGCGCTGGTGTCTTTGTCACTGTTTCTTGGGGCGGCCGACCAGTTCGCGTTTGTTGAGTCCGTGGCGGGGCTACTCGATTCGATCGCCCAGCTGACGGGCGTGGAGATCGTTTTCCACGCCCACTACGGTTCGCTTGCGGCACCGTGGCACCGCGGCGACGTGATTCTGCACGAGGCGGTAGCCGAGCGAATGAGCACGCCCTCGCGTTGTCACCCAGTCGGCACCGCGATTGAGGCGGCACACCTCGCACACGGGGCTTCTCTAGTGGTGGCGAGTCGTTACCACGCCGCGGTGTTCGCGGCTGCGGCTGGCGTCGCAACGCTCGGCATCACCGTCGACGACTACACGACGGTCAAGCTTGAGGGTGCTCTCGGGGCCTTCGGTCAGGGCTGGACGGTGTCGGCCGACGCTCTCGCCGAAGCGCCCGAGATTGCAGCTCGCCTGTGGGCTTCCCGACGCGAGATCAGAGTTCGGGGCCAGAGCATTGCGATCGAGCGCCGACAGGAGACGAAGGCCTGGTGGGACCGCGTGCTCGGGTTAGTGTGGAGGGCATGACCCTCCCTCTGCGTTTCGGCTACAAGGCTTCGGCGGAACAGTTCGCCCCCACGGAGTTGCTCAATTTCGGGGTGCTCGCGGAGGAGGTTGGCTTCGACTCCGTCTTCATTTCCGATCACCTCCAGCCGTGGCGCCACGAGGGCGGGCACGCTCCCGCGGCGATCCCGTGGTTGGGAGCTTTGGGGGCACGAACCGAGCGCATTGTGATGGGCACGTCGGTGCTGACGCCGACTTTCCGATACCACCCTGGTGTCATCGCCCAAGTCTTCGCGACTCTGGGTTGCCTGTTTCCCGGGCGCGTTGTTCTCGGGGTGGGCACCGGTGAGGCGCTCAATGAGGCGGCCCTCGGCCTGCCGTGGCCCGAGGTGAAGGAACGCTTCGCTCGCCTGAAGGAGTCGCTCGAGCTGATCGAGCGCCTGTGGCTCGAGGATCAGGTCACCTTCGACGGTCAGTTCTATCAGACCGTCAACGCGACCATTTACGACCGACCCGAGGTGCCGGTGCCGGTCTACATTGGCGCGGCCGGGCCCGCTGCCACGAAGTTGGCCGGGCGGGTGGCATCCGGATTCATCACCACCTCCGGAAAGGCGCGCGATCTCTACACCGAAACCCTGCTGCCGGCCCTGGCCGAAGGCCTCGAAAAGGCTGGGCGGGCGCCGGATGAGGTCGACACCCTCATGGAAATGAAGGTCTCGTTCGACCACGACCACGAGCGCGCTCTGCAGGACACCCGATTCTGGGCTCCGCTGGCGTTGACCCCCGACGAGAAGATGACGGTCGAGGACCCGCGTGAGATGCAGAAGCTCGCGGATGCTCTGCCGATCGAGCGCGTCGCATCCCGCTGGATCGTCTCCAGCGACCCCGACGAGCATGTCGACAAGATCAACGAGTACGTGAGACTCGGCTTCCGCCACCTCGTGTTCCACGGCCCCGGTGCGGATCAAGAGCGGTTCCTCAAGCTGTACGGCGATGAGATTCTGCCGCGACTGAGGGCGCAGCACGGAGAGTCTTAGGACGAACCACTCCACGACGCTGGGACTATCGTCCAGATAATCTCGGCCGGTGCATCGACCCGATTGATCCACGTGTGGGGTTCCCGACCCGCGAGAGTCACCGAATCTCCGGTGTTCAATGTGACCTCCCCATTGGGGAATTGAAGCGTGATCGATCCGGCCAGCACATGGACAACTTCCAACTCGCAGCTAATGGTGTAAAACTCTTCCCCACCGTTCGACAGCGGGGCAAGACTCGACCGGATTACCTGAACCCGGGACTCGTCGCGTGGGGTGAGCATCCGCTCGACTACGCCGACACCGCCAAAATTGATCAACGGCGCCTGCGCGAGTTCGATCACCTCGTGCTGCGGCGCCTCGAACAGAGCTCCAACCTGCAGCGAAAGAACCTGGCACAGCGTAACGAGCGTCGCGATACTCGGTGACGTTTCGTCGCGCTCAACACGCGAGATGAATCCCTTGGTTAGTCCCGTGGCGTGCGCGACATTGCCGATGGTCAGTCCTTGCGCCAAGCGTGACTCGCGCAATCGAGGGCCGATGCGCGTCGGATTCAGCGACGGAGACGGCGGGACGGGACGCACAGTATCAACTTTCCGAGGGCGGTAGGGGTGGAATTACGTTCAGTATAGGGATCGAAATTCTCAGCAACGCCGAGTGTGACTCTTGACATCCGATGAGATGGCGAGCATCATTCTGAACGGAAAGATGTCTGTGAGGCACCAAATGTTGCACATGGGTGAAACTCAGACTGCGTGGGAAAGGATGGCTTGTGTCGGATCCGGTAGGACCTTCAGATGCGAGTCTGAGTCCGAGGTATGCGGGCATCGCGACTTTTGCCAGACTCCCAGAACTTCGCGACGTGCCGCACGCGGACATTGCCGTTGTCGGTGTTCCGTTTGACAGCGGAGTGAGTTACCGACCCGGTGCACGGTTCGGCCCCTCCCACATCCGCGAGGCTTCGCGTTTGCTGCGTCCCTACAACCCCGCCCAGAATGTTGAGCCCTTTGCTGCGCAGCAGGTGGCCGATGCAGGAGATATCTCTGCCAACCCCTTCGACATTCTCGAAGCTGTCGCGCAGGTTGAACAGCGCGCTACCGAGCTGAGCGCCAACGGAACGCGACTCGTCACGCTGGGTGGTGATCACACGATCGCCTTGCCCCTGTTGCGCGTCGTCGCCAAGAAGCACGGCCCTGTTGCTGTGCTGCACTTCGACGCCCACCTCGACACCTGGGACACCTATTTCGGCGCGCCGATCACACATGGCACGCCCTTCCGACGCGCATCCGAGGAAGGTCTCATCGACCTCACCGCCAGCATGCACGTGGGCATCCGAGGTCCGCTCTATGGACCGGAAGACTTGAGCGACGATTCCCGGCTTGGGTTCGCAATTGTCTCGAGTGCAGAGATCGAGCAGAACGGCCTTCCCCGCGCGATTGAGCGGATGCTCGCGCGACTCGGCGATCGGCCGGTATACATCTCCGTCGACATAGACGTTCTCGATCCGGCGCATGCTCCGGGAACCGGGACTCCCGAGGCCGGCGGCATGACCAGTCGCGAACTCCTCGCAATGATCAGGGCACTCCGGGTAGTGAATTTGGTGGGAGCCGACATCGTCGAGGTCGCGCCGGCCTATGACCACGCTCAAATCACCGCGATTGCGGCGTCTCATGTTGCGTACGAAATCATCTCTGCAATGACGAAAGAAACCGTGTCAGCCGGCCGCTGACTAGTGCATAACCACTGCAACACTCGAAAGGACGAAGATGTCTGACAATGAGGTCGCGACCAATCCTGGTAGCAGGATTGAGCAACACTCGATCGACTACGTACCGCACGCCGAGCGCCACGGCAAGGTCTGGCATCAGGGGCCATTCTGGTTCGCAGGCAACTTTGTGTTGCCGACGCTCGTGACCGGATTCATCGGACCGTCGTTGGGTCTGAACGTCTGGTTCACCGTTCTCGCCGTGCTCTTGGGCGCGTGCTTCGGCACATTCTTCATGGCATTTCACGCGAACCAAGGACCGCGGATGGGGCTGCCGCAGATGATTCAGTCCCGTGCGCAGTTCGGCAGCCGCGGTTCCATCGTCCCCTTTGCCGCCACCGTGTTCGTGTACGTCGGATTCCTCGTCTTTGATGTTGTTCTCGCAGGACAGGGACTCGGACTCCTCGCCCCCGAAAACAAGATCATCTTGTACCCGGTGCTGATTGCGATCTCCATAGTCGTCGCGGTTGTCGGCCATGACCTATTGCACCTCGTGCAACGGTGGTTGACTTACTTGCTCGTCGTCGTGTTCGCGATCATTACGATCCTGGCAATCACGAACTTCTCGTCAAATCCGATCGCGGCCGGAGCTCCCGCAGAGACAGCTGGCTGGGATACCGTCGCGTTTCTTATCCAGTTCTCGATCGCGGCCGGATACAACATCAGCTACGCGGTGTACGTGTCGGACTACACGAGATACCTGCCGGCCAACGTCTCGGCACCCAAGCTGATCTCGTCCGTGTACGTTGGAGCCGCCCTTTCGGCGGTGTGGCTCATGTCACTGGGCGCAATCCTGTCTAGCTACATCCCGAGCGCGGATCCGATTCTGGCGCTGAAAGAAATCGGGGACCTCCTCTTCCCGGGCTTCGGAACAATCACCGTAATGGTGTCAGTGCTGGCGCTGCTCTCAATCATGGGCGTCAACGCATACGGGGCGATGCTCACCGGCGCGAGTGCAATCGACGGGTTCAAGGCCGTGCGGCCCACGGTCAGGCTGCGCGTTGTCGGCTTGATCGTCGTGGGGGTAGCTTCGCTCATTATCGCGTTGGCTATTCCCGACGACTACGTTGGAAGCTTCGTAAGCTTCGTGCTGCTCATGCTCTACTTCCTGGTGCCGTGGACGGCCGTCAACCTCGTCGACTTCTACCTGGTGCGGCACGGAAAGTATGCGGTAACCGAGATCCTGAAGCCGAACGGGATCTATGGCCGATGGGCATGGCGCGGACTTGTCGCTTACACCGTCGGGTTCCTTGCGATGATTCCGTTCTTCTCGGTGAGCTTCTTCGTTGGACCCATCGCGCAGGCTCTTGGGGGAGCTGACTTCTCCTTCGCCATCGGTCTGGTTGTCTCCGGCGGTCTGTACCTGATCCTCTCCCGCAGCATCGACCGGGCCGCGGAGCAGAAGGCTGTCGAGGCAAGCGACATGGAGCTCGAGGGCACATCTCGATGACACATCGCGCGCCGGTCACGGTCGCCTGCGTTCAGCTGGCGCCCGTGATCGGTGACGCGCTCGAGTCTGTGGCGCGCATCGACGCGGGGGTCACGGAAGCTGCCCAGCGTGGCGCGCAGATAGTAGTGGTGCCGGAGCTGGCTAATACCGGGTACATGTTCGAGAACGCCGGGGAGGTTCGAGGTGCAGCGCAGGCGCTCGACGGGCCCTATGTGAGCCACCTTATCCAGATGGCTGGTTCTCTGGGAATCGTGATCGCCAGCGGCTTCGCGGAGCTCGGCGCGGATGACAGTGTCTACAACGCCGCGGTGATCGTAGATGGATCGGGGCTGCTCGCGTCGTATCGCAAGGCCCACCTCTGGAACACAGAGAAGGAGGTCTTCACCGCGGGCGGGCAGCGCCCACCGGTTGTTGACACCCAGTATGGTCGGCTCGGGCTGATGATTTGCTACGACCTCGAGTTTCCCGAGTGGGTTCGCATGGTCGCGCTGGAGGGCGCTGAGTTGCTGTGCGCACCCGTCAACTGGCCGCGGTATCCTTCGCCGGAGGGCGAGCGACCCGGCGAGGTTGTGCGGGTGCAGGCTGATGCGTCGGTCAACCGCATGTACATCGCTGCGGCAGACCGAGTGGGCCGCGAGCGCGGCCAGGACTGGCTGGGCGGTACAGTCATCGTCGACACCGACGGGTACCCCGTGACGGCTCTCGAGCTTGGCGAGGCACATGTTGCACTGGCGCGCCTGGACCTCGGGCTTGCGCACGACAAGGCAGTGAGTCCGCTCAACGACGTGCATGCCGATCGGCGCACCGAACTGTATTAGGGAGATCCCATGACTGAATCCACTGTCGCGATAGTGCAGCATCCGCCCGTGCCACTTGACCTCGGTGCGTCGCTCGATCGGGCCGCCGAACACATCGCGACCGCGGCCGCGGCCGGCGCGTCGTTAGTCGTCTTCCCCGAAACCTGGCTGACCTGCTACCCAGCATGGGTATTTGGAATGGCCGGGTGGCGGGATGCTGAGGCCCGACGCTGGCACGCGCGATTGCTTGCCGAAAGCCCGGTACTTGACCACGACGGTGGCACGAGCGACGATGTCGCACTCATCCGGCGGGCGGCCCGCGACGCCGAAGTAACGGTGGTCATGGGGTTGAATGAGCGAGCCGCCCGCGCCGGCGGCACGCTCTACAACTCGCTGCTCACAATCGGGCCCGATGGCGGCACCCTCAACCTTCACCGCAAGCTGTCGCCAACGCACACGGAGCGGATCGTGTGGGCGCCCGGGGACGGCGCCGGTTTGCGCGTTGTCGATACCCCCGCCGGACGGGTCGGTGGCCTAGTGTGCTGGGAGCATTTCAACCCCCTCGCACGGCAGACCCTCCACGGCCTCAACGAGGAGATCCACGTCGCGGCGTGGCCGGATATGCCCGAATCGCAGATTATCGCGGCACGATCGTACGCGCTCGAGGGCCGGTGCTTTGTCGTCTCGGCCGCCCAGATCGTCTCGGCCAGCGACATCCCGCCCGAACTTCGCGAGGCATACCGCGCTGGGGTCGGGCCCGATGCGCCAGCCGACGGGTTACTGTTCACTGGCGGCTCCAGTATCACCGCACCCGACGGTTCATGGGTTGTTGAACCGGTCTTCAACGAACAACGAATCATTGTCGCGACGGTCGAACTCGATCGGCGATACGAGAACCTACTGGATTTGGATGTCGCCGGCCACTACGCGAGGCCCGACATTTTCACGCTCACTGTCGACCGGTCACGCCGTGAGTCCCACTAAGCCTCGCGGGTACGAGCCTCTTGCAGGGCCCGCAAGATCTCGAGCTGTGTTCGATTGATCTCCATAAGATCCTCGATCTCCTGCTTCGCCGCGAGGTTCGTCTCGTAGTCGTGCTGGGCGAGCGCTGAAGCAATCTCGTCTTGCCTGCGGGCAGCAATGAGCAGAATCGAACCCTGCAGTCCGGCGAGCATGCTGAGAAATAGATTCAGGAGGATGAACGGGTACGGGTCCCACGTGATCCCGGTGGAATTGACGATCGCCCAGATGACCATGAACACAAGAAACACGCCCACGAAAAGCCAGCTGCCCAGCCGGTTGCGGAGGGCGTCGGCGGCACGCTGGCCCCGGGTGAGGTTCTCTTTGTGAGCGATGTGCCAGTTCTTGATGGGTCGAGTCATGGCGTCATTATCCACCCGGCCGCTATCACGAAACGAAGAAGCGCCGCCTGCTCGGGCGGCGCTAACTTCTGTGGACCCTAGGAGATTTGAACTCCTGACCTCCTCGATGCGAACGAGGCGCGCTACCAACTGCGCCAAGGGCCCGTGATGCGTTGACTAGGTTATCAGTTTGCGGGGACGGGTTTCGATACGCGCTTCGAAACCCGACGACCGAGACGGTCGTGGGCGCTGGCGTCGCTGCGAAGGCCAGAAATGGCCTTCGCTCATAGCTCCAGCGCGCTCAACCAGCAGGTGCGTCAACCAGCGGCTTGGCGACGCCGGGCCAGGGCGGCGTCGAGGTCGGGCAAGGCATCGCCCGCGGCATCCACCCGTCCCATCGCGGCAAAACGGCTGGGGATGGCGGGCGGCCTCGGTGCGGACCGCAAGGCCTCCTCCGCCTGAGCCGCCGCTGCCGTCAAGGCGGCCGACGGATCCGCGACCTCGACCGGCTCGCGCACCGTGCGGGACAGGTAGAGCGGCTTGGGCATCGCCACCGGCGTCCACTCGGCGATCGGCTCAGCCGTGAACTGGTGATCGACCAGCGGTGCCGAGCGGCGGTGCGAAGCCGCGACGGGAGCCCGCTTCGACCGTGCCACCTCGGCAAGCCGACCGAGTAAAGCGAAGGAACAGATGGCCGCCACAACGCTGCCAGCGAGCAACAGCCACGACACGGCACCCGAGAAGGCAAGCACGCCCTGGGCGACCAGAACGCCCACGGACACAAGAAAAACGAGACCCGCGATGGCTCGAGTGCGCCTTAGTCGACGGGCCGTCACTTGGGCGGAGCCGGGCCGGGCCGCGGGACGCGTCACGGGGCGACCCACCGCAACGGGGCCCTGCGGCATCCGCTTCGCGCGAAGATCGGCGCGTACCGGTGCCGGAATCTCGGCAGTCTCGGCGAGAACCCGAATGGTCTGCTGAAGGCGCACGGCGTTGCGCTCGGTAGCCAGATACTCGCGACGACGCAACCAAGTGGGGAGCAGGTAGACGAGCCAGAGAGCCGCTGCAATGGCAAGCATGATGCCGCCGCCGAGTCCCGTCAATTCCATGTTCGTAGAGTACGAGCCGTGACCCGTGATCCCACCGAGGCGCGCTGCGCGGACAGAGAAGCAGCAGCGGTCAGGAAAGCAGCGGACGCGCAGCGCTCGCGCGGTCAGCGGCTGGAACCGCAGCATCCTTCGCGGGGGCCTTGCCATCGAGCCAGCGCCGCAGCACCCCGGTGGGAAGCTCGTCGACCGTCAGCGCGAAACAGAAGTGGTCGCGCCAGTCACCATTGATGTGGATGTAGCGCCGCCGCAGCCCCTCGTAGCGAAAGCCGAGCTTCTCGACGACCCGCAGGCTGGGCTCGTTCTCCGGCCGGATACAGATCTCCATGCGGTGCAGCCCCACCCCGAAGAAGCAGTGGTCAGTGGCCAAGGCGACGGCGGTGGGGGTCACCCCTTTGCCGGCAAAACGCTCGGAGACCCAATAGCCAATGGTGGCCGAGGACAGCGAGCCGTAGGCGATCGACGAGACGTTCAACTGACCGGCAAGCTGCCCGTTGTACTCAATGACGAACGGCAGGCCCAGGCCGGCGCGCGCGTTCTGCTGCAGACTCCGGATGCTGCCGCGAACGTCGAAACTCATCGGCCCGTGGGGGTTCGTCGCCTCCCACTTTCGCAACCACCCGCGGTTCTCGCTGAGCTCGCGTTCGAGAGCGCGGGCATCCCGCACCCGGATCGGCCGGATCGTAGTGAAACCCTCGCTGAGGGTGGGGATGGGATGGGCCATGCGTCAGTCCAAATCCCGCACAAACGTCTTCAGCCACGGCCGTAGCTCGGGCCCGAGATCATCGCGCTCGACGGCCAGTTGCACGATCGCCTTGATGTAATCGAGACGATCCCCGGTGTCATAGCGCCTGCCGCGGAACACGACACCGTAGACGCCGCCGGCAATGTTCTCGATCGCCATCCGCTGAAGCGCGTCGGTCAGCTGAATCTCGCCACCCGCGCCAGGCTCCGTCTCGTCGAGCACTTCGTACACCTCGGGCTGCAAGACATAGCGCCCAATGATCGCGAGGTTGGATGGCGCGGTTCCCCGAGGAGGCTTCTCGACCAGCCCGGTGATCCGCACAATGTCCGCCTCGTCGGTCGGCTCAACGGTCGCGATTCCGTACATGTGGGCAACTGACGGGTCCACCTCGAGCAGCGCAATCACCGAGGCACCGCGCTTGGCTTGCTCCTCGAGCATCCGCGGCAGCACGGGATCGCGCGGGTCGATGAGGTCGTCGCCGAGCATGACGGCGAAAGGCTGGTTGCCTACGTGCATCCTCGACCGAAGAACCGCGTGACCGAGACCCTTCGGGTCACCCTGGCGCACATAGTGCATCTCCGCGAGTTCGCTGGAGTGGTTCACGTACGCGAGACGCTCGGTGTCTCCCTTCAACTGAAGGGTGGCTTCGAGCTCGGTGACGCGATCGAAGTGGTTGGCTAGTGCGTTCTTGTTGCGCCCGGTGATCACGAGCACGTCGACCAAGCCGGCAGCAACCGCCTCCTCGACGACGTATTGGATCGCTGGCTTATCGACGACCGGCAGCATTTCTTTCGGCAGCGCCTTCGTCGCGGGAAGGAAGCGCGTGCCCAACCCCGCAGCGGGAATGACGACTTTCGTGATCGTGTGGGGCATGAGCCAAGGGTAACCGAGTGGTGCATCCTAGACTTGCCTCATGCCAGACGAGGTAGCCAACGTCAAACGCGCCTTAAGGGCCGAGTTGCGCGAGCGTCGGCGGATCTGCACGACGCGCCAGCGCGAAACCGCGGATGCCGCACTCACCGACAACCTCATCCAACTCACCCTCGACCTGCGTGCCCGCTCGATCGCTGCCTACCTGTCACTACCCGACGAACCGAGAACTCGGGACTTCATTGCCTGGGCATGCGAACGCGACATATCGGTGCTGCTGCCGATCTCGCGGGCGGATGGGCTGCTTGACTGGGCGCCCTACGACGGCAACGACGAGGCGGTCGATGACTTCGGCATGCCTCGTCCCACCAGCGAGGTGCTCGGCCCGATTGCGATCAACGCAGTGGACCTGATTGTCGTGCCGGCGGCATCCGTGGACCGAACCGGGATGCGCATGGGCTGGGGTCGCGGCTATTTCGACAAGACTCTCGGCAGCATGGAAAACCGCCCGCCGGTCTATGCTGTGATCTTCGACGACGAGTTGGTCGATCGGGTGCCGAGCGAACTGCACGACCAGCGCGTCGACGGTGTGGTCACCCCGTCCGGCATCGTCTCCTTCTAGAAGCCCAAGGATCCACTGTGCCTACCTACTCCTACCGTTGCACTGAGTGCGACAGCGCCTTCGACATCCATCAGGCTTTTACCGAGGACTCGCTGACCGTATGTCCAACCTGTGGCGGAGTGCTGCGCAAGGTCTTCTCGCCGATCGGGGTCACCTTCAGCGGCTCGGGCTTCTACCGCACCGACTCGCGCGCTGCCGCCAAGAGTGAATCGAGTTCGACACCGGCGAAGACCGACAAACCGGCCAAAGCCGAGACGGCGGCATCCGCGTCGTCCTCGAGTTCTGCTTCGTCCTCGAGTTCTGCGTCGCCCTCGAGTTCTGCGTCGCCCTCGAGTTCCGGGTCGCCTAGTTCGTCGTCTAGTTCCAAGCCATCCACATCATCCTCCGGTTCGACGAGCTAGGAGTCAGCCATGCTGAAGGGCTTCAGAGCGTTCCTGCTGCGGGGAAACGTGATCGACCTTGCCGTGGCCGTCGTGATTGGCGCTGCGTTCACGTCAATCGTCGGCGCGATCGTTGACAGCGTGCTCAACCCGGCTATCGGCGCACTGTTCGATGCCGAGAGCCTGTCAACCGCGCTACCTGTCAACATCCCCACGGTGTCCGGCGGTGTGGCCACCATGTACTTCGGGGCCGTCATTGCGGCGGTCATCCAGTTTCTGATTGTCGCAATCGTGGTCTATTTTGCGCTTGTCGCGCCGATCAACTACCTCAAGACCGCAACCGCGCGACGTGCCGCGTTGATCGAACCCCCGGCCGAGCCGGCGGGACCAACCGAGACCGAGCTTCTCACCGAGATCCGCGACCTGCTCGCCAAGCGCTAGCGGTCAGCTAGAGCAATCGACTCAATAGCGTCGTGATCAACCACAGCAGAATTGGCAGCGCGATCGTCGAGAAGAAGCCTCTGAGTGTTTCCGGCCGCCATGGCCACGTCGAGATCTTCTTGAGGCGATCGCTCTCAATTCCCAAACTCGACAAGGTCTTGTTGACGGAATCTGATCCGTCGAAATTGCCAGTGTCGATTTGTGCATGAAGTAGCGCCACAGTCGCCTGAAACTTGAGATCGGTGTCGGTCGTGAGGCGGGATTTCTGACGCACGAGTTGGCGATGCATTCCGCGAAGGGGAAGAACGAAAACAGCGGCGGCAACGCTGAGGAGCCCGATGAGCAGACCAATATCGAATGGCGAGATTTCGCCTGCGGACGCCCCAATCACCTCAGCAACGGCAAGAGGCACGGAGATCGAGATTGAGGTCGCGAGGGTCAGGCGCGAGAAAGCGTTGTGCGGCTCGGGCGCATACAGATTGATTGCAGAGGATGCCCGATGAATTCGTACGATCTTGCGCAACTGGCGAATTGTGCGGAAGAGGAACACGGCGAAAAAAACATTGAGGATGCTGGAATCAACGACCGCAAACGCCCTAGTGAGCGGATTCGCGTCGGCAGCGGCTCCCCAGCCGTTTGACGATGAGAGGGATCCCACCGTCTGGATGCCGATCCCCACAACGACCGCGAAGATGGCTGGCGCCTGGGGCATCGAGGTGAGTCCGCGTTTCAGTTCGCTGTATTGCGGCTCGAGTTCACCAAGCGCGGGTCGGTAGCTCTCGAGTGCGGTCTCGGCCACCCGATTGAGGTAGTGAATCGCGCCGAGACCGTAGACGGTCAAGAGCGACCACACAAGGAGCACCAGATCGAAAGATCCCACAGGAAGCGATCCATCAAGCCAGCGCACCACGACCGTGAACACCGAGAAGAACACAGTAGCGACAAGATAGAAGACCCAGGGCGGTCCTGGGAGATGCTCGATTCTGGCGATTAGGGCATCTACCCAACTGCGTCGGTACGGTCGAAAAATCATTTCCGGCTCGGGTTTCACAGCCACAATCTACTCGGGTGGTGCTCGGGCCGGCACTAGACGCGATTGTTCCAGATCGTGGAACTGCGGATGGTGGTTGCGTCCACGTCGCCGGGAGGCCCCGGCCGCGCCTCCGGTTTCAACCCCAGTGCGGAGGCTTGTCGCGCTTGAGTTGCTCGTCGTTCTCCGACCCGGAATGTCGGCCCGGCTCCGGAGTTGGGTGCGGGTCTGACCCGAGTGGCGGGGGTGTGCTCACCCTCCGTCCGCGGTGACGAGGGGGTTCGGCGGGCTCGACCGTGGGCTGCGTGGCGACGTGCTCGTTCTTACTGGCGCGGTGGTCAGGCATGAGTGGCAACAGTGTGGATCGGCTCGGTAATCGGCTCTGGCTCGCCGCCCACCATCGCGACGACGCGTGCCGCGACCGCATCCGGATCGCTGAACAGGTCAAACGCGTGAACCCGCAGATAGTGCCATCCGAGTCGCTGAAGTAGCTCCGGACGAAGCCGCAACGATTCCCGAAGGGTCACGCCATGCAGCGCGTCGTCGGTCTCGATCGTCACACACACTCCCCCGCGCGATGCAACGAGCCCGAGTTTTGCGCGGTGGCCGAGTGCCACAGTGAGCCCACGAACCTGCAGACGCCGCGCGAGGTCAACGAGCATGGGCTCGCTATCGTCGGGCACCGGGATCTCGGCCTGCCGAGCCCCAACCTCCCCGAGGATCTCGGCGAGCGCAATCGCGCCGTTCTTCATGCGACCGTCATCGAGATCGGAAGGCTTGAATGAGCTCACGATCACCATCGATCGTCTAGCGCGCGTCATGGCGACGGCGAGCAACCGCTCGCCCCCGGCACGCCCGAGCGCACCGAAGTCGGAGAGCACTCGACCGTGCGGGGTACGCCCATACCCAATCGAGAAGATAACCCTGTCGCGGCTCTGCGCCACCGCCTGTTCGATTGTCGAGACCGTGAATGGTTCTGCTCGATCACCGATGACGAAGTCGACGAGTTCGGGGTGCGGGCCGACCGCCGCGAGCACCGCCTGCATGACTCGCACGGAGTGTTTCGGGCTGGCGGTGATAACCATGAGGGATTCGCGTGGCCGCTTTGCTGCGTGGTCGAGCACGAGGTCGACGATGCGCTCGACCTCTGCCTCCGGGCTCTCCACGGCGCCGGAGTCCGCGTCTGGCATCCCGTAACCGTCTTCTACGTAGTCGAGGGCGAGGCTACCGTGCCCCAGGAAGCTTCCGGCCCAGGGCAGCGACTGAATCCGGCCACCGTAGAATCGTCGGTTCACCAGTTCGGCGAGGTCTTCGCCACCCGGACGATAGCTGCGCGTGAGGCTCAGTGTGGGCAGCAAGGAACCGAGGCGCGCGAGTGCGGACTGCGAGTGCAGGTCATTGTCGTCACTGCCCGATTCACCGCCCGAGTCGTCGGCGCCGAAGTCACCAGTGCTCGAGTCGTCCGTGAGCGCGAGCCCGAAGGGAGCCGGCGTCTGGGTGACCGGATCCCCGAAGGCGACGACCTGCTGTGCCCGACGGATTGCGCCCACGTTTTCTGCCAGAGTCGTTGCCCCCGCGTCAACGAGGATGACCGTGTCGAAGGGCATGGTATCCACCACCGCGTCGATCTCATAGGGCGACGCCAGCCACACCGGGGCGACCGGTCGAGACAGGTGCGGTGCGGTCGTTTGGAGGTCGAACGAGGTCACGTTCTGGCGCGACAACAGCCGCTTGAGAAGCGTCGCCTCTTCCGGCCAGTCGACGAGGGAAATCTTCCAGTTCTCCGCCAATTGCCATGCGAGCAGCTGGGCGTTGCCGGCGGCATGTGCTTCGTCGACGAGCCGGAAGTCGGCCTCCAGGCGGTCGAGAACCGAGGTGTTCGCGTTGAGGAGGGCGCGATCGGCCTGAAGAAGCGTCTCCAAGGCGGACTTCCACCACGACAGTTCGAGTTCCGCGGCCACCTGTCCCTCGGGAACGTGGCGACGTGCGAGGTCATCGATGAGTGGACCCAGATCGAGCTCCCGCAGCGCCGTCATCAGCGCGGTGCGATCCTGCAGATTGTGCAGTACGTCTGACTCGGCGGCGAGTCCGGCAATACGGTCGGCCAGCTGCGCCACGGGAATCGAAGCAAGCTGCTTGTCGCCCGTGAGGCCCAGTGGTTCGTCGAGCGCCCCAAGATCCTGCGCGACCTGTTGAAAGGCGACCTGCACATCACCGATGCCGACGGGGACCTGTGGCGCGACCCCCTCGGCCACGTAACGGTGCCACAGCACACGCTGGCGCTGGATGCGAAGAAGCGCACCATTGAGATCGCTCACCCGCACGCCGGGTCGCACGTATTCGAGCGCGAGCTTCTTGAGGCGACGGCGGTTGCCACCGGTCATCTCCGGATAATCCCGGCGCGGCGACGTCGCCGCGATGAGCTCGGTGATCGACCGGTCGAACACCATGGGCACAAACTTGTCGAGGGTGTCGCGCAGTTCTACCAGGAGCAAGAGATAGGTGCCGAGCTCCGCGATTGTGGTGTACGGGCGCATTCGGGTGCCAGAGATCAGCGCGGTTGCCATGCGCGAGAGTCGGGGCAACTCGTCGGCTTCGAGCCGCTTCGCGATCTCGTGTGCACGCAACGCGGCATCCCCGTTGGCGAATTGTGCGCCATACCAGGGCGAATCCCCCGGACCGTATTTGAACTCACCGAGCTGTGCCGCGGCAACCATGATCTCCGCTGCCTGCGCGCGGTCGTTGGCCAAACCCAGTACCGCTTGGCTCGACAGTCGGGCCGTGGTGGTGGGCGGGGCGGGAAGTAGGGCGAGCCTGCTCAGTTCGGTAACGCAGTCGAGCACCGAGACACCGAGCTCGGGGTGCGGCTTGGCGATCGCGCCGCGGTAGTCAAGGAGCACTGAGCGCAGCCGGATGAGAGCGTCATCGACCTCGCCAACATTGGGCTGCTTGGCCTTCTCGCTGCGACCGATCGAGCGGATGATGTCGCGGCGAAGCGAGCGCGGTGAGACCGCGATTCCGGAAAGTCCGACGTCACCGAACCGCTGGGCGATGGACTCAAGCGAAGCGCGCCGGGCGCCAACAACGAGCACGCGCTTGTTCTGCGCGACCAGCGCCCCCAGCGCATTAACGATCGTCTGGGTTCCGCCCGTGCCAGGCAGTGTCTTGACGACGATCGAGTTGCCCGCGGCTATCTGTGCGATGACGTGCTCTTGTTCGGCGTCGGCATCGAGCAACAACGCGTCCGTCTGAGGCGATCGCTCGTCTGACGAAACGACCCTCACCTCGCTGGGGTGGTCTCGGATGGCGTTCCGAGCAGATTCGTTGCCCGCGAGCGCGTCGAGCACTGGATGCGTGAGCTCGGCCGCATCCGCTACCAGTGCTGGTGCCACCTCGGCGAATGACGACACGACCAAACGCGGACTCACCCGGAACCCGTCGAGGTGTGAGGTCAGCCCGCGAAGCCGGTCGATA
>JBBQZJ010000009.1:0-16914 GCA_038207805.1 Actinomycetales bacterium
TACCGCGGGACTCACGCGCTCGAGTCCCGCCTGGGCGAGGCGCACCCGTGCCAGCACCACTAGGCGGCTCGGGCTCGGGCGCGTCAGAGGTCGCGGCAGGAGCCACACCGAGAGCACCAGAGCCAGCCCGGCGCCACACGATGATCCCAGCAGCACGCCCAAAACAAGTGTCACCCGGCGCCTCCGAGTAGCACGGCGGGATCGAAACCCGCTGCGGCGAATTTGGAGGTACGGGTCGGTTGCCCGCCGGCGAACTCTAGTGCGCCGTTCGACAGCGCGAAGATCGAGCTCAACTCGAACACACCATTGTTCACGCGCCCGGTCGGGGCGACGATCTCGACAACTCGGCGCCTGCCGGATAGCTCCAACTCGCAGTGCACCACGATGTCGATGCACGCCGCGACTGTGGGCACGACGAAGTCCGAACCGATGTTGCGGCCGGCGAGCAACGGCAGAATCGACATCTTCCCCAGCGCGTCATGGGCACTGTTGGCGTGAATGCTCGACATGCCGGGCAGCCCGCTGTTTAGCGCAATGAGGAGGTCAAGCGACTCGGCCTCGCGCACCTCCCCGACCACGAGCCGGTCGGGGCGCATCCGCAGGGCTTCCTTGACCAGCCGTCGCAACGCGATCTCACCGGTGCCTTCGAGGCTCGGCTGGCGACACTGTAGCCCGACCAGATCACGGCCCACCGCGGAGAGCTCGAACGTCTCCTCGACGGTCACCAGTCGATCGCTCGGGCGGCACGCCGCGATGAGGGCGTTGAGCATCGTGGTTTTCCCGCTCTGCGTAGCGCCCGAGACGAGGATGTTCTGGTTAGCGAGAACGCACATCCGCAAGAATTCGGCCGCACGCTGGCTCAGCGTGCCGAGTGCGACCAGGGCACCAAGGTCCCGGATGCGGGAACTGAATTTTCGCACATTGACCGCCCAGTGCCGCCGAGTGACGTCCGGAATCGCAACGTGCAGCCGCGAACCGTCGGGGAGGGATGCGTCGACGAACGGCGAGCTGAGGTCGACCCGGCGACCCGAGGACTGCAGCATCCGCTCGACCAGATCGCGCACCTGAGGCTCGGACAGCCGGATGCCCGTGCGCTCGCTGACCCCGGCGCGTGCGACATACACGGCATCCGGGGCGTTGATCCACAGTTCCTCGATGTCGGGATCATCGAGCAAGGGCTGGAGCGGGCCAAAGCCGGTGAGCGTTGCGATGAGTTGCGCCGTGGCATCCGCCTCGTCAGCCAGCAGAGGAACCGACCCGCCGAGCGCCCGCTCGCTGTAGCGGCGCACCTCGTCGGCCACATAGCGTTCGGCCAGTTCTCGCGAGAGGTCAACACCCTCGCGACGCACCCGATCCCGTACCCGATCGGCTATTGACGCAAGAGCCACAGACATGGCGTCATTGTGGCGCGAGCCCGGCGATCAGCCGCGCGGGTTGTCCACAGGGTTCAGCGGCCGCCTTGGCGCAGTTCGCCGCCCGTGACGCTGCCGCCAGTGATGCTGCCGCCCGTGATGCTGGAGAAGGCTGTCGCCCCGGTCAGCCCCAGGCTGGCGCCACCGAAGACGACGCCGATGACAACACCGACGATTAGGGCAATCGCTGCCACGATGAGAATCGCCGCGATCGAGTAGTGTCGCTGAACCGTTGAGTCGTACGCCGCGCGAACCGATGCCATACCGACAGGTTACCGCGAGGTAGCGCGTGTGTCGCCCGAGAATCTGGTGCGCCCCCGGCCGGCCGCAAAGAAGCCGTAGAGCGGGGCGGCGAGCAGGAACATACCGAGAAGTGCCCCGAAGGTCGTGAACGCGATCGTGGTAACCGCGGTGGCTGCGATCGCGGCACAGAGCAGCACGAGCCAGATCCGAGCGCCGGTCAGAGCAAATGTGACCGCGGAAACTCCCATGAGGCCGAATCGAACCGTGGGTTCCCACACGGTGAGCGGCAGCGACGAACCAACAACCGACACCGTGGTGGCGACAGCAAACACTGCAACCCACGCGGCCAACAGGGGCCAGTTGTGTTTCGGTGGCAGGCGAGGAACCGCTTCCTCGGCTTCGGCGAGCGCCAAGCCGCGGAACAGCACCGTGCGAGCCTCGGTCGCCTTCACGAATTTCGCCTGAGCGAGGGCCTGGTCGCGAAGCGCGGCCCCGGCCATGCGATCGGGATGCGACTCTCGCGCGAGTCTCCGATAGGCCTGCTCGACTTGCTTACGGGATGCCCCCGCGGCAACCCCGAGGATCGCAGCGGCATCCTCGGGTGTCATCCCTTCAGCGTACGCCGAGCGATAGAATCTTCTGTGCCAGCGGGAGTGGTGAAATTGGCAGACACGCAGGATTTAGGTTCCTGTGCTCGAAAGGGCGTGCGGGTTCAAGTCCCGCCTTCCGCACGAACGGGCTAGTGCCCAAAGGGCGCTGGACCGTTCGTACCGACGGCGGGCGCGAAACGCACCGGGGCCCCCGCCGCGCCGGTTCCGGCGCACGGCGTAGCCGTGGGACGGCCGTGCCGGTGGGGCGGGTTCAAGTCCCGCCTTCCGCACGAACGGGCTAGTGCCCAAAGGGCGGCGGCATTCGGGGGCTAACCCCACAGCCTGTGCGGCGCTCGACCTAGTACCCTGTCTCCAACGCTTGTGACGACTGGAGTACGACTTTGCTGCCTGCCGCCCTCATCCCCTGGCTGGACCCACAAAACCTCATCGAGGGATTCGGTGCCTTCGCGCTTCTCGGTGTGTGCATCATCGTGTTCTCCGAGACCGGTCTCCTGGTCGGATTCTTGCTGCCCGGCGACACACTGCTCATCATCACCGGGCTGCTCGCCTTCCAAGGCGTCATCGGCATCCCCATCATTTGGGTGTGTCTAGCGATCAGTGTCGCGGCGTTTCTCGGCGGCGAAGTGGGCTATTTGATCGGCCACCGGGCCGGCCCACGCATCTTCGAACGCAGAGAGACCGGCCTGTTCAGCGTCGAGAATGTTAAGCGCACCAACGGGTTTTTCGAGCGGTTTGGTGGCCTCGCCGTCATCGTCGCCCGCTTCGTGCCGATCGTGCGTACCTTTGCCCCGGTTGCCGCCGGGGTAGGTCACATGAACTACAAAAAGTACACGCTGTATAACGCGATCGGCGCACTCATCTGGGGAACCGGCCTGACATTTGTCGGCTACCTGCTGGGCTACATCCCGCCGCTCAGCGACTTCGTGACTCAGTACATCGACCTGATCCTGTTGGGCGCCGTGTCGATTGCTGTAATCCCCACGGTCTACCACTACATCCAGTCGATGGTGAAAGCGCGCAGGAAGCGCAATGCTCAGATTCTCGATGACGAAACGGTTCAGGCCTACGTTCTGCATCCAGAAGACTTCGACCAGAAGAAGGACTAGGCATGCCGGACACCACCGCGGCACTCGCCCACTTCGAGCGCAAGCTTCGCTACGAGACCGACTCATCCGATGTGCGCGCTGCCCTTCTTGCCGGCGACCCAGTAGTGCTCGTCGACAGTCGTGGCGATGCAGCCTGGAACCAGGGCCGTGCCGAGGGGGCGGTGCACATGCCTACCGCTCAGATCGTCCAGCGGGCTGCGGCCGAGATTGCCGCCGGCACCGAGGTCGTCGTGTATTGCTGGAGCCCCGGATGCAACGGCTCAACGAAAGCTGCCATCGAGTTTGCCCGGCTCGGCTACACGGTGCGCGAGATGATCGGCGGCTTCGAATATTGGGCGCGCGAAGGCTACCCGGTAGTGACCGACGAGGGTCACATCCATCGTGGGGTAGACGAGCTCACCGGGCCCCGAGACTCGATCAGCTGCGACTGCTGAGGGGCGTGCTCTAGGCCGAATCGCGCGGTAAACGGCCACGGATCGCATCAATGCCCTGCTGGGCGCCGCGTCGCACGTCGATCTCGCCGTCCTTGAGCAGAGGCCGGATGACGTCGATGGTCTCGAGGGTTCCGAGCGTTCCGAGGGCGCGTGCCGCGGCGGCTCGAACACGGGCGGTCTCGTCCGTGAGCAGCCCGACCAAGGTGGGCACGGCATCGAGCTGGCGCACAGCGGCCACTCGGGCAGCCATTTCGCGCACGCGCCACGCCTGATTGTGCAGCGCTGCGTTCACGGCCTCGGCCGCGCTCTGGTCCCACACGTACAGGAGCGCCCGCGTGCCCCAGAGCTCCGGCCAGTACAGCACTGGCGCACCGTCGAGGATGCCCCTGGCGTGTTCGCCGCCTACCGTCAGCAGGAACTGCTCCCCCTCGTTGTTGCCCGCGATGAGCGAGATCGCCCGCTGCACCACTACGGGCTCACTAAGCTCGGCGACGGCCGCGGCGATGCGCTGTTCGATCGGAAGTTCTGCTGACACGTCGGCTTGCACGGGTCAACCCTACGGTGCGGCGACCCAGATGGATGCCAGGGCATCCGGTGCCAGTTCCGCCCGACGGTTGGCGGTGATTACCACGTCCAGGCCAATTCCCTCGGCCGCGAAGCGTTGCAACAGCACCGGGTCGCGATCACTGATGCGCACCACCCGGCCCCCGGTAGGGGCCACGCCGAGCGCTACCGCGTTCGGTCGCACTAAGGCCCCGTCGCGAGCGGGAATCAGGTCGCCGTGCGGATCGCGAACCGGGCTCCCCAGTTGTTGATCGATCACCTCGAGCAGCCGATCACTGATCGAATGCTCCAAAATTTCCGCCTCGTCATGCACTTCGTCCCAGCGGTATCCCATCTGAGTGACAAGCCAGGTCTCGATGATGCGGTGCCGTCGGAGCATGCGCAACGCAAGATCCGAGCCGAGGGGGGTCAGCTCGATCGCGCCATATGGTTCGTGCACGGCGAGCCCCTGAGCTACCAGCTTCTTGACCATCTCTGTGACCGATGATGCGGCGAGCCCTAGGCGGGTGGCGAGCACTGTCGTTGTGATCGGCTCCGGCTGCCACTCGGTGTGGGAGAAGATCACCTTCACATAGTCCTCTATGGCGGTGGGTGCGACTGCCACGTCATCCCCCCGTCGAGACAAGCACGATGAGCAGCACGTTGAGCACCGTGATGAGCGCGGCGGATGCCCAACCCGCGACGCGAAGCCACGGTGCGTTCACAAACTGACCCATTTCTTTCTTTGAACTCGCGAGCCAGACCAAGGGAATGAGGGCGAAGGGGATGCCGAAGCTCAACACCACCTGACTGAGCACCAGCGCGCGGGTCGGGTCGAAGCCGATCCCGAGCAACACCAGAGCCGGGATCAACGTGATCGCTCGCCGCAGCAGCAGCGGTACTCGAACCCGCAACAGGCCA
Organism: Actinomycetales bacterium; assembly: GCA_038207805.1. Taxonomy (GTDB): domain Bacteria; phylum Actinomycetota; class Actinomycetes; order Actinomycetales; family Microbacteriaceae; genus Rhodoglobus. Next base: position 5,271 of record JBBQZJ010000009.1, read on the forward strand.
CCCATGATCGCCGAACCGGCGTAGGTTCCGACGCTTGTCGAGGCGAGGCCGGACGCCAGCAGGCCGACCGCGAAGACGATACCAACCGCCGGTCCTAGGGTTGCAACGACCGCGGCGTGCGCGCCCTCGATCGTGTCGGTTCCCTCGACGCCGCGCAGGGCGGACGCCGCGAGCAACAGCATCGCAATATTCACCGCACCGGCAACGAGCAGCGCTCCACCGACGTCCCACCGGGTCGCCCTGAGCAACTGGCGCACTCGCACCGGGTCAGCCGTGACCCCGTGACGGTCCCGCGCTAGGGCGGAGTGGAGGTAGATCACGTGCGGCATGACCGTGGCGCCGAGCATACTTGTCGCCAGCAGAACGGAGTCGACACCCTCGAAGCGAGGCACAATCCCGGCGATCGCTTCGCCGGCATCGACGCCCGAGAACAACAGTCCCGTCATGAATCCCACAACGATCACGGCAAGCAGGGTGATGATGATGACCTCGAACGACCGCTGCCCACGTCGCGACTGCACGGTGAGCAAGGCCATCGAGGCGACGCCGACGATGACACCGCCGACGAGAAGCGGAAGGCCGAACAGTAAGTTGAGCGCTATCGCCCCGCCGAGCACTTCGGCGATATCCGTGGCGGCTGCCACCAGTTCGGCCTGCACCCAGTAGACGCGCCGTGGACCGTTCCTCAGCCGCTGCCCCAGAATCTCGGGAAGGCTGTTGCCGGTGACGATGCCGAGCTTGGCCGACTGATACTGCACAATGACCGCGATGGCGTTGGCGGCGATCAGCACCCAGAGCAGCAGGTAACCGTATTGCGCGCCGGCCGTAAGGTTCGCGGCAACGTTGCCCGGGTCCACATACGCGATTGCCGCGACAAACGCCGGGCCGAGTAACGCAATGGGAGCACGGGGCAAGGGCACCCGATCGGCAACTCGCCCCGAGAATTTCGGCATGCCGAAACATTAGCAGTAGGGCAGATCCGCTCGCGCTGTTCGACGCGATCAATCATGCTCAAGGGATGGGAGCAATCGCACAGACCAAGTTGGCCATCGTCGGTGCCGGTGCGGTGGGCACATCGCTTGCCTATGCCAGCATGATTCGGGAATCCGCTCGCGAGATTGCGCTGTACGACATCCGCGCAGACAAAGTCGAAGCAGAAGTGCTCGACCTCGCGCACGGGTCGCAGTTCACCGGCGTATCGAGAGTTCTCGGATCCGACGATCTCGATGTGGTAGTCGGGGCCAATGTCGTCGTCGTGACGGCGGGCACGAAACAGCACACCGGGCAGTCTCGGCTCGATCTGGCCGCAGACAACGTTGCGATCTTGCGCGACCTCATGCCGAAACTGCTCGATCGCGCTCCCGACGCGATCTACGTTCTGGTCTCTAACCCTTGCGATGTGCTTGCCGTTGTCGCTCAACGGATTAGCGGACTTCCTCCGTCGCGGGTCTTCGCCTCGGGCACGGTGCTTGACTCCTCTCGTCTTCGCTGGCGCCTCTCGGAACGGCTGGGCGTGTCTACTTCGAGCGTGCACGCGATGATCGTCGGGGAACACGGCGACTCCGAGTTCGCGCTGTGGTCGCAGGCCAGGATTGGCCCGGTACCCATTCTCGAGTGGCCCGCCGATGACGGCCAGCCTCTAGCGATGTCGGAATTGGCTCAGATCGCGGACGAAGTGAAAACAGCCGCCTACCGCGTCATCGCGGGTAAGGGAGCGACCAACTTTGCGATCGGTCTGGCCGGCGCGAGAATCGTCGAAGCGATCCTGCGCAATGAAGGCAGGATATTGCCCGTCAGCTCGGTGCTGAGCGACTACCGCGGCATCTCGGGGGTGGCACTGTCGGTTCCCAGCGTGGTCGATGCTACCGGTATGGCCCGCGTCATCGACGTGCCCTACTCGACTGCGGAGTTGGGTCTGCTGACGGCCTCGGCGACGACCCTGCGCGGGACTCTGAATTCGCTCGGCTTCTAGAGGACCTAATCGAGCAGCCCGCTGGTCAAGCTCAGAAGAGCGGTGAAAGCTCGCCTTCGGTGGCTAATGGCGTTCTTCTCATCCGCGCTCAACTCGGCCGAACTGGTTACCATTCCTTCCGGGCAGAAGATCGGGTCGTAGCCGAATCCGTTCGTGCCAGACCGTTCGTGCAACACAGTGCCGGGCCACACCCCGCGCACCACGTACTCCGCCCCATTCACCACCAGGGCCGCCGCGCAGACAAACTCGGCAGTCCGATTCGACTCGTTCGCGAGATTCTTCAGCAGCAAGGCGACGTTGTCGGCGTCATTCCTGGTGCCCGCGTAGCGCGCAGAGTGGATGCCCGGCGCCCCGCCCAGCGCGTCGACGCAGATCCCCGAATCATCGGCAAGCGCCGGCAACCCGGTGTGGTTGGCTGCAGCACGCGCCTTGATCAGCGCGTTTTCCTCAAACGTCTCGCCGTCTTCGATCGGCTCTGGACCGTCGTAACCCACCAACTCGATCGCGCCGAGCTGGGGACCGAGAATGCGCCGCAGTTCATCGACCTTGTGGGCGTTGTGCGTCGCAAGAACGACCTGCACCCTACGAACCAGCCGCGAGAGTTGCCACTTGCAGCGCGGTCAGGTCAGCGATCCCGCCCAGAGCGAGGTCGAGAAGGCTGTCCAGCTCGCGGCGATCGAACGGCGCCGCCTCGGCAGTACCCTGAACCTCGACGAACAAGCCACGACCGGTAACCACGACGTTCATATCGGTTTCGGCACGCGAGTCCTCGGTGTAGGCGAGGTCGAGCATGGGTTGTCCGTCAATAATTCCCACGCTCACCGCAGCGACCGAGTCGTGCAGTGCTTTCGCGTTCTTACCGATGAAATTGTTCGAGCGACCCCACTCGATCGCGTCGGCCAGCGCGACATAGGCGCCGGTGATCGCCGCCGTGCGGGTTCCCCCGTCCGCCTGAAGAACATCACAGTCGATCACGATCGTGTTCTCGCCGAGCGCCTTGGTATCGATGACGGCGCGAAGGGACCGGCCGATCAAACGCGAGATTTCGTGGGTGCGCCCACCGACCTTTCCTTTGACCGACTCGCGGTCCATCCGATCGTTGGTCGATCGTGGCAGCATCCCATACTCCGCAGTGACCCATCCTTTGCCCTTGCCCACCAACCAGCGCGGTACGCCGTTAGTAAAGCTCGCGGTACACAGCACCTTGGTTCGGCCGAAGGAGATCAGCGCGGATCCCTCGGCTTGTTCGCTCCAGCCGCGCTCGATTGTCACGGTGCGAAGTTCATTGGGGCCGCGGCCATCAACTCGGGTCATGGGTCATTCCATCCTCTCGCGGGCGTTACCAGTGCCGATCGGCAGGGTAAGCGCTCCGGTGTCGAAGTGTTCCACGCGCACAACCTCGGGTCCGAGAAAGCGCGAGGCAAGACGGGTGAAGGCCGCCTTGTCGGGGCCGGTGGCCTCGAAAGTGTAGGTCGGAGAGTCCGAGGCGGTTCGCTCGAGCGAATGCTTGACGAGGGTGCGATACACGTCGAAGGCGGTCTCGTCGGCACTGGAGACGAGGGTCACCGAGTCTCCCATTACGTACTGGATTGCCGCCGACATCAGCGGGTAGTGGGTGCACCCCAGTACGAGCGTGTCGATGTCGGACCGCTTGAGCGGCGCGAGGTACTCCTCGGCCACAGCGAACAGCTCCGGCCCACTGGTGATACCGGCCTCGACGAACTCCACGAAACGGGGGCAGGCCCGCGAAAAGATTTCGAGGTCGGATGCCGCGGCAAACGCGTCCTCGTAGGCTTTCGACTTGATCGTGCCCTCGGTTCCGATGACTCCGACCCGACGGTTTCGGGTCTGGCGTACGGCGGCCCGCACTGCGGGTTGAATGACTTCGACGACGGGGATGCCGTAGCCATCAGTGAACCGCTCTCGGGCATCGCGCAGCATTGCCGCTGAGGCAGTGTTGCAGGCAATCACGAGCAATTTCACGCCCTGAGCGACCAGATCATCCATCACGGCGAGCGCAAAACCCCGAACCTCGGCGATCGGTTTCGGACCGTAGGGCGAGTGTGCGGTGTCGCCGACGTAGACGATCGATTCGCGCGGAAGCTGATCGATGATTGCCCGAGCAACCGTGAGTCCCCCGACACCGCTGTCGAAGACTCCAATGGGCGCGTCGGTCACGGTAACGAGGTTACTAGGCTCTGATCATGAGTACCGCGCTGCTGACCGACCGCTACGAACTCACGATGCTGGATGCCGCTCTGCGCAACGGCACCCACGACCGGGAGTGCGTCTTCGAAGTCTTCGCTCGCCGGCTGCCGGACGGGCGTCGCTACGGGGTGGCCGCCGGAACTGGTCGTTTGCTCGACCTGATCACGGAGTTCCGCTTCGGGCAGGCCGAACTCGCTTGGCTGCGCGACAACGGTGTCGTCGGCTCGGATGCCCTGGATTGGCTCGAAGCGTACCGATTTGGTGGAGACATTGAGGGCTATCGCGAGGGCGAAGCATATTTCCCCGGTTCCCCAATTCTCACCGTGGACGGCACCTTTGCCGAGGCAGTGATTCTAGAGACCCTGGTGCTGAGCGTGCTCAATTACGACTCCGCGGTGGCTTCGGCTGCGGCACGGATGGTGTCGGCCGCACAGGGGCGCCCCCTCGCCGAGATGGGCTCCCGTCGGGCCAACGAGCGGGCGGCGGTGGCTGCCGCCCGCGCGGCGTTCATCGCCGGGTTCGAGGCGACCAGCAATCTTCGCGCGGGCTCCCGGTGGGGCATCCCGACAATGGGTACCGCCGCTCACTCGTTCACCCTGTTGCACGATTCGGAGGAGCAGGCCTTTCAGGCTCAGGTCGATGCGCTGGGGCCGGAAACGACTCTGCTGGTGGACACCTACGACATCGAGGCGGGCGTCGCCCTCGCGGTCAAGGTCGCCGGAACGGGCCTCGGAGCGGTACGCATCGACTCGGGCGACCTCCCTACTGTCGTCGCAGACGTTCGCCAGCAACTCGACTCGCTGGGCGCCCGTGACACCCGCATTACGGTGACGAACGATCTAGACGAGTACACCATCGCCGCGCTTCGCGCCGCACCGGTCGACTCGTTCGGGGTCGGGACGTCCGTTGTGACCGGCTCGGGACATCCGGCCGCGGGCTTCGTCTACAAACTCGTGGCTCGAAAGGATTCCGACGGGCACTGGCAATCGGTCGCGAAGCGCTCGGCCGCCAAGGCCACGGTCGGTGGCCGAAAAACACCGGCTCGAACCATCGAGAGGGGCAGGGCCGCCGCCGAAACCATTTATGTCGAACACGAGCCCCCAACCGACGGAACCGCCCGTGCGTTGCTCGTGCCCCTGGTCACGGCCGGAGTGGCCGACCCACAGTATTGTGGCCCGCACGGCGCGGCGCTCGCCCGCGAGCATTGCGCAATGTCGCTGGCCGAACTGCCGACCGACGCGATGCGGCTCAGTCGCGGCGAACCAGCAATTCCGACGGTCTATGCGTAGCCGGCGTGGGCTCGACTATTTCAGCTTCTCGTAGATCTCTTTGCAGGTAGGGCACACGGGAAACTTCTGCGGGTCGCGACCCGGAACCCAGAGTTTGCCGCACAGCGCGAGCACGGGCTTGCCGGTGAGCGCCGATTCCATGATTGCGTTTTTCGGGGCATAGTGAGAGAAACGCTCGTGGTCGCCCTCTTCGACAACTTCCCGAGTGAGAAGCTCCTCGAGTTCGCGATCAAGAGTGTCGAGGCCACCCCCAGCGGTTTCGTCAGTGTCAGCCATACAGGGATTCTAATTCCGCAAGGCGAATGCCAGAAGCTCCGGTGAGCGCCTGCTGACAATTCTGCCGCCCCAGTACACCCCGCCGACGAGCGCACCTAGACCGATCACAAGTCCAGTACCCAAGGCCAGATAGTGCCACGATGGAGACTGGGTCTCCCCCAGGAACGCAAGAATTGCGACCGGCGTCGCAGACAGCACCGTGATCGTGAACGACAGCGATTGAACCACGGATCCGGTTGCCCCGGCCGCCTGCGGCTGGGCGAAAGGGCTCGACCCGGGATGCACCGCCGGGTACGGAAATGCCGCCGAGATCACACTCGAGGTTCCCAGCCCGAACAGCAGCACGCTCGCTGAGAGACCGATGTACCCGGGCAAGGCGGCAAAGTTGCCTGTGATTACAGAGGTCGCAACGCTACCAACGAGCACCAGCGGAATCCCGATCATGAGGGCTGGCACCAGTCGACCCCAGCGGTCCGCCCGGCCAGCGACGTTCGACGAGACGTGGAGCCAGAACGCTGTGCTGTCATGTGCGACATCGTTGTGGACGGTCCAGCCCAAAAACAGGCACATCACCGGTACCGGCAGCCAGGCCAGTAGCGGCACGGGAACCCCTGCGATCATGAGGGCCGCGAGCATAACGATGGGCACCACGGGGATCACCGCGAGTCCCACTTTGTAGCGCGCATCCCGGGCCCAGTAGCTGAGACTGCGCGCCGCGACGGCCCCGGTCGGCGTCGCGGGCATCCGCTCGAACCAGCCGAGGCCCGAATAGCGGCTGAGATGGGCCTCGCGCTGGGGGGTCGTGAGCATTCGCTCAACAAGCCAGCGCCACAACAGCCACAACACCACAGCCGTGGCGACAGCGATGAGCACTTTGAGCGGCACCTGATCTGCCCTGCGGGTGAGAACATCCCCGGGGATGCTCCACGCAGCACCGAACGGAGTCCACGTGAGCACCGCAGCAATTCGATGCATGATGGGCAAGCCGCGGCTGCCCCAATCGATAGAAGCCATTATCGCCAAGAGCGGCGCGATGACAGCGAGAACGGCGACAAGCGCCACGGCCGTGGCCTCACGAATTCGGCGCGAAGACAGCGCCAGCGATGCCACGGCACTGGACACCCGCGCCGCAAGCACACAGGTCACCACGATGAGTATTGCCGCAAAAAGCGCAAGAGCTGTGGACACTGGGTCGCGACCCCAGGTCACGACCTGCGCCGCCGCGAATGCCACGATCAAGATCGACGGGATGCTCACAAGTGCCGAGACCGCCAAAGCACGAGCGAGCCGACCCGACGGGATTCCAAACAGGCCGAAGCGACGGGGATCTATGGTGTCATCCACCCCGAACACCAGCGGAAGCAGAACGAACGCCAACACCACGATCGAGCCGAAGACGATAATCACGCTGCGTGCAATGTCGTCGGCGGCGAACCGCAACGAGGCCAGACCGAAGGTCACCAGCGCTGCTACTCCGAGCCCGTAGGTGAGCGCAACGATCATCCCGACGAGCTGGGCGGGGCTGCGCCGAAATGTGTTGACGAGAAGGGTCAGCTTCAGTCGGAGAAACTGCTCAACCATTCCAGCCTCTCCACTGCTTCGAGCCCGCCGGCGAGCTCGATAAATCGCTCCTCGAGCGACCCAGCACCTCGCACCGAATCCATCGTGCCGTCTGCGAGCACTGAGCCATCGACAACAACGGCGACGAAATCGCAGATGCGCTGAACGAGGTCCATGCTGTGGCTGGAAAGCAGAACAGTTCCGCCGCCCGCCACGTACGACTTGAGAATTTCGGTCACCGTGGCCGCCGAGACCGGATCCACCGACTCGAATGGTTCATCAAGAACGAGCATCCGCGGCGAATGAATCATCGCGGCCGCCAGAGCAACTTTCTTCGTCATCCCTGCCGAATAGTCACTCACTAATCTCGGCAGCGATTCCTCCAGACCGAAAACATGAGCAAGATCGGCCGCGCGCGAACGAACCGTGGCCCGATCCATTCCGCGCAGCACTCCCGCGTAGTAGAGCAGTTGCGCGCCCGTGAGGCGATCAAACAGTCGCAGTCGGTCGGGCAGCACCCCCATATTGCGCTTGGCGACAACCGGATCGCTCCACACATCGGCACCGTGCACGCTGACGCTTCCCGACGTCGGACGAAGCAGTCCAGTAATCATGGACAGAGTCGTCGTCTTGCCCGCTCCGTTTGGCCCGACGATTCCGTAGAACGATCCTGCAGTCACTTCAAGATCGATGTTGTTGACGGCGAGTTTGTCATCGAAAACCTTCGTGAGGCCCTCGACCCTGAGGATCGTTTCGAGCGAACTGCCACGCTTTCGCGCTGACCTGGTCACTGCGGTTTTCTTCGGGCGCACCGCGACGGCGGTCACCACATCGGGTTCCGGGCTCGATGGTGACTCGGTGACGATTGTGGCTTGACTATCGGCAACGTCAGCAACGTCGGCTTCGACCACTTCAGCTTCAACCGCGGATGCTTCGGCTTCCTCGGCTTCCGCTTTCTCGGCTTCCGCTTCCTCGGCTTCGACCACCTCGGACTCGACCGGGGCTGCTGCGACGGTCAGCGCAACGGGCTCCCGGGTCAGCAACAGCTTGGGTAGTGACAGCCTCGGTAGCGTGAGCTTGGGGATGCTGAGTCGTGGCCCGCCAATTCGGCCGGGTGTCGCATCCTCGGCTGTGTTCGATGGGGCCCCCGGCAAAGCCTCGAGCGTCGGTTCCTGCACTGTTTCGGGTGATGTGGCAGCGGGCGGCTGTGGAGCCCGCGAGCCCACCTGTGGATTATTGGCTCCCGACGATGGCTTGCGCTCACCCGGTTGCCGTGTGGCACTCGGCTTCGCGGTTGGCTTTGCCTCGGGATTTCCCTGAGGCCGCTTCCTCGGGCCGGGCGCTGGCACTTTTTCCACTGTGCCAACCTAGCAATGTAATCCGGACTAGCCTGAGCGTGCATCACAAATTGGCAACATCCGCCTCAAACTCAGGGGTTTCATGCCCGTGATCGGTACCCTTGGCTGAGCACATCGGGGTGTCCAATCGCATAGCCGCGCGTGAACATCAAGCTAACTCTTCTTCTCGCCCGGAACAGACACACCTGAGGAGATCACCGTGACCACGCAGATTGTTATTCTTGCTGCCGGGTTGGGCAGCCGCTTGGGCCGCAGCCTCCCCAAACCCCTGACCGAGCTTGCCGACGGCCGCACCATCATGCAACAGCAGTTCGACAACATTCACCGGGCCTTCGGCACCAGGGCGAGGGTGACAATTGTTGTCGGCTACAAGCTGGAACACATCATCGACGCCTTTCCCCAGGCCTCCTTCGTATACAACGAGCAGTACGACCAGACCAACACTTCGAAGAGCCTCATGCGCGCACTTCAGGCGTCGGCGCCCGGCGGGGTGCTGTGGATGAACGGTGACGTCGTCTTCGACCCGGCCGCTCTGGAGCGCGCGGCGAAGATGGTCGCGCAAGATCAGTCGTTCGTCTCAGTCAACACCTCGAAGGTTTCCGACGAGGAGGTCAAGTACACGACCGATGCCGAAGGCTTTATTAAGGAACTCTCGAAGACCGCGGAGGGCGGACTGGGCGAGGCCGTGGGCATCAACTACGTCGCTGCTGGGGACAAAGCTGTGCTGCTGCGACAACTCAAACGCGTAGCCGATCACGACTACTTCGAACGCGGTATTGAACTTGCGATCGAACTGGATGGTCTGCGAGTTGAACCGATCGATATCAGTGACCTCTACGCGGTCGAGGTCGACTTCGCGGAAGACCTCGAGCGAGCCAACCTCTACGTCTAGCTCCCGCCCGCCTACGATAGGCAGGTGACCACTAGCACGCTCGAGCGCACCGCCATGAGCCCGCTCGGACGGTATCGGCGCTCGCTCTGGTTACTGACGGTTCGTGACCTTCGGGTGCGGTATTCGACCTCGGTGCTCGGCTACTTTTGGTCGATCCTCGACCCTCTCGTCATGGCCGCGATCTACTGGTTCGTATTCACCCAAGTCTTCGACCGAACAGTTGGCGAGCAGCCATACATCGTTTTCCTGCTCACCGCCCTGCTGCCCTGGATGTGGTTCAACGGTGCGGTTTCGGATGCTACGCGCGCCTACCTACGCGAAGCTAAGCTGATCCGCTCGACGAAAATCCCGCGCACGATCTGGGTCGCCAGACTCGTTCTCTCCAAGGGCATCGAATTCGTCGCCAGCATCCCCGTGCTCGCCGTCTTCGCGATTGCTACCGGTGCTGTTGTGCACTGGGAGGCTTTCTACTTCTTGATCGCAATCCTGCTTCAGGCCGCCCTCACAGTCGGCGTAGGACTCATCGTCGCCCCACTCGTGGTCTTCTTCCGCGACTTGGAGCGCGCTACAAAGCTCGCCCTCCGCTTCCTCTTCTACGCAAGCCCGATAATTTACGGCCTGCGCGACCTGCCTGCGGGAGTGCACTTCTGGGCGTCGCTCAATCCACTTGCGGGCATCTTCGGGTTGTACCGCGCAGCATTCTTCCCCGAACAGTTGGACTGGTTCGCGGTAGGGGCGGCAGGCGCTGTTACCGCGGTCATCTTCGCCGTGGGGCTGCTGGTGTTCCAGCGCACCGAGCGCGCCGTGTTGAAGGAGATCTGACATGAGCGACGGTCGGGATGCCGAACCAGACGCCGACACCGTCATCCGCGTCGCGGGTGCTGGCATCCGCTTTCGACGTAACCGCCGCGCTCGTCGCAGCTTCAAGGATCTCTTCGCGGGAAGCAAGCGTCGAATACGCCCCGGGGAGTTCTGGGCTCTGCGCAACGTCGACTTTAGTGTGCGCCGCGGAGAGGCGATCGGCGTCGTCGGTCGCAACGGCCAAGGAAAATCCACCCTGCTCAAGCTGGTAGCAGAAGTCATCCTGCCCGACGTGGGGCGTGTCGAGGTCGTCGGCGGGGTGGCGCCACTCATCGAGATCACCGGCGGCTTCGTCGACGATCTCAGCGTGCGCGAAAATGTCTACCTCACCGCAGGCTTGCACGGCATGACGAAGGCCGAAATCTCGGACCGATTCGATGAGATCGTGGACTTCGCCGAGATTCGCGACTTCGTCGATACGCCGTACAAGCACCTCTCGAGCGGAATGAAGGTACGAATTGCATTTGCGGTCATTTCTCGGCTTGAGGAGCCCATCATCCTTGTCGACGAGGTGCTCGCGGTCGGTGACAAGGGCTTTCGCGAGAAGTGCTATCGCCGAATCGAGGAACTGCTTGCGGGAGGCCGAACCCTGTTCTTCGTGTCCCACAACGAGCGCGATCTGCGTCGATTTTGCACCCGCGGGCTCTATCTCGATGGGGGCGCTCTCGTGCTCGACGCTCCGATTTCCGAGGTACTCGCCCGCTATAATGCCGACTACTCGGCACCCTCCAGCGAGTACTAAGCGCCGTCGAGTACGGTTGTTTGATGTCCAAGGCCAATCAGATCCGGGTGTCCCATCCGTTGATGCTGCGCGGTATCGATCGCTTGCTTACTGTTCAGCGACCGGTCGTGCTCGCGCACATTCGTGGCATCCGCCGTGGGCGTCCGAATGCCTCCCCGGCCGAGCTCATCCGCACCCTTGAGCGACGCTACCTCAGCGCGGTGACGGCCGGCGGCGCGATAGTCGGCGCCAGCGCCGCGATACCGGCGGTAGGTACCGGCACGTCATTGGCGTTGTCCGGGGTCGAGACTGCTGGCTTTCTGGAAGCTAGCGCGCTTTTTGCCCAATCGGTTACGGAGGTTCACGGGATCGTCGTCGAGGATCCCGATCGGGCGCGCGCCCTCGTGATGGCGATGGTACTCGGCACGGCCGGAACGGAGTTGGTCGGCCAGCTTGCCGGCCAGGTGACCGGCGTGGCCCCGAGTCGAAACACGTTCTGGGGCGAAA
>JBBQZJ010000010.1:0-16609 GCA_038207805.1 Actinomycetales bacterium
GGAACGCCCAGACCTGCTGATCCGACGCGTCTTTGATGCCACGGTTGGTGAGGTACTGGTTGGACTGCGCCTGATAGATGGCGTTGATCGGCCCGAGCCCCATCGATACCGTGGGGAACTGCCAGAAGTCGGGCATCAGACGGGGGTGCGGATAGCTCGACAGGCCGCCCGACGGATGCGACTTCTCCTGACGGAATCCCATCAGCTGGTCTTCGCTCAGTCGACCCTCGAGGTACGCGCGTGCGTACATGCCGGGGGAGGCGTGCCCCTGGTAGAAAATCTGGTCGCCGCCGCCAACGTGGTCAGCGCCGCGGAAGAAGTGGTTGTGGCCGACCTCGTAGAGGGCAGCGGATGATGCATAGGTCGAAATGTGGCCACCGACACCAACGCCGGGGCGCTGTGCCCGGTGCACCGTGATCGCTGCGTTCCAACGGATCCAGGCGCGATACCGGCGCTCGAGCTCCTCGTTGCCGGGGAAGGCCGGTTCATTCTCGGGGGCGATGGTGTTGAGGTAGTCGGTCGTGGGAACCATTGGCACGCCGAGATGCAGGTCTTTGGAATGCTTGAGCAGGCTCAGCATGATCTCGCGACCACGAGCGTGGCCGTGGGTGGCCACGAGGCTGCCCAGGGACTCGCGCCACTCGGCGGTCTCCTCCGGATCCTGATCGGTGTGATTGACCGAGTACGGATCCTGATCGTTTACCGTCACCGTTGACCTCTTCCTTGTGAGGGGAGATTTCCACGCCCGCCGGGTTACGACAGGGTCTGCGGAACGTGCCGTGATCGACTACGCCTTTCGATTCTAGTTGTGGGATAGCGCCTGTCTGTTCAGAGCGTAAGATGGCCCCTCGTGGCTCTCATCAACGACATAACAGCACCCGACTTCGAACTACCGAACCAGTTCGGTGAACACATCAGACTCAGCGATTTTCGCGGTGTTAAGCCGGTGGCGCTGGTTTTCTTCCCGCTGGCGTTTTCGAGCACGTGCACGACGGAGCTGTGCGAACTGCGAGACAACCTCGCGATGTTCACCGCATCCGGCATCGAGTTGATAGGCATCTCGGTGGACTCGAAGGCCACACTTCGGGCATGGGCCGAACACGAGACCTACAACTTCACGCTCCTCGCGGACTTCTGGCCGCATGGCGATGTCGCTAAGGAGTACGGGGTCTTCAACGAGGAGAAGGGGTTCGCGAATCGAGCGACATTCCTGATCGATCGTGAGGGCGTCATCCGGGCCAGCTTTATTACCGCGCCCGGCGAGGCTCGCTCGCTCGAAGCATACGAGGCGGCACTGTCCACTCTCAACGCCCACGTCTAAGGCGGGAGCGTCGACCTAGAGGTCGAGAACGAGGTCCGTCCCACGCGAGACGCAGACCATCATCCGGTCGCCCTTCTGGCGCTGTGCCGGGGTCAACAGAACGTCTCGGTGTTCGATCTGACCGGCGAGCACCCGCGTTTCACACGAGCCGCAATTGCCCTCGCCACAGGCGGTGAGTACCGCAATTCCTCGATCCTGAAGGGCGCGAAGTATCGAGCGATCCGCGGGGACAGCAACGGTTTCGCCCGAGCGCGCCAGATCGACCTCGAGGGCGATATCGCCGTCTCGAATCGCCTCGACTCCGGTGAACCGTTCCACTCGCACCTCGACACCAAGAAGTTCGCCAGCAGCGACCACCTCATCAAGCATTCGTTGCGGCCCGCAGCAGTAGACCACGGTTCCTGCAACCACGCCGCTCAGGGTTTCGACAATGTCGAGTCGGTTGTTGCTCATATGCACCCGAGCCCCCGTCGGGAGTTCATCGAGAAACGCCATCGTTGCGGCGGAACGTCCGGCGTACCTGAAATCGAACGGGGTGCCCCGCGCCTCGGCGAGCCGTGCCATCGGCAATAGCGGGGTGATGCCGATGCCGCCGGCAATGAACAGGTAGGCAGGCGCGCTCTCCAAGACGAAATTGTTGCGCGGGCCGCCGACGGGTAGTGCGGAGCCCACGGCAATGCTGTCGTGAATCGTGCGAGATACCCCGCGGCTGTCCTGTTCTCGCAGCACGGCCACCCGCCAACTCGACCGCTCCGCTGGGTCACCACACAGCGAGTACTGCCCGCCACGCTCACGGATCGGCCAGAGGTCTACGTGCGCGCCGGGCTCCCAGTGGGGAAGGTCGATCCCGTCGGGATGCCGCAACTCAAGCGAGACAATGTTCTCGCCCACATGGCGCACGGCACTGACCTCGAGAAGCACGGTTCCGGTTGGCAAGGGATCGGCGCTCACGTGGACGCTCTCGCGCACCGTGACCGCATCCCACTGTGCGGGCAGCACCTGGGGCGCCCGGAAGAACCATCCGCTCACTTCGGCCGGTCGATCCGGCGCAACACGGAGCCCCGGCAGGCCGGGAAGAAGTTCCTCGAACATGATGCGCTCGACCTGGCGCGCAAAGAAGTGGCCGGCACAGAAGTGGCTCCCTGCCCCGAACGCTTGGTGGGTTCGCGTGCTGCGCTCCATGTCGAACACGTCGGGGTCATCGAATCGAGTTTCGTCCCGGTTGGCCGAGGCGATCATGACCTCGACAATCGCGCCCGCGGGAATCGTGGCGCCACCGACCTCAACATCTATGGTGGCCTGGCGTTCGATCGCCCCGATCGGGGCCAGCCAGCGAAGCCCCTCATTCACGGCGAGCGGCGCCCAGACGTCCGGATCCGCAGTCGCCATTGCTAGTTGCTCCGGGCGGCCGAACAGGCCGTGCAGCGTGCTGGCCGCGCCGTGGCCGGGCTCCTGCATGCCGCCCAGCAGAATCACCTTGAGCGACGGCATGATCGTTTCAACACCGCGGGGTTTCCCGTCTTGCACGCCCGCCCAAATCATGTGAGAGATCATGGAGTCATCGGGGTGGGCAGTCAGCTCAGCAATGAGCGGAACGATAACGCCCTCGATCTCGGCCGAGATTCTGTCGGCCAGGGCGAACTCCTCGTCGCGCAGGCCGAAGTTGGCGATTCCCGTATTGAGTCCGGCGAACCACCGACGCAGTGTGTCGGCGTCGACGAGTTCATCAAGTCCCATCACCCGTCGCAGCGCCTCCACGCTCACCGGCTCGAAGTAGTCCTCCATGAGGTCACCCGAGGTGCGGCCGCGCAAGGCCTCAAGACGTCGACGCGCGACGGGGCGCACGATATCGTCCACCACTGCAGTGACCGCATCCGGCTTGAGTCGTGGGTCGATCCCGGCGCGCAGATCCCTGTGTACCTCGCCATCGGAGGTGAGCACGTTCGGCTTGTTGAATACCCGCTCGAGCGTGGGATGTCCGGATGCGGCAACAAACCCGTACTGACCATTGCCAACGTCGGAGCAGTCTTGAAACCTTGTGATGAACCACACGCCGGCTGCGGGAAGGTAGGCCACCGGGGCCTCCACCCGCAGCCGGGCGTAGATCGGGTACGGATCATCCTCGAGAGCTTCGAGGGTGATGTCATCGACGAATGAGCTCAGGAGATTTCGTCCTTCAGCAGTTCCTCGTTTACTGACTTGCGCACGTTCGACACAACGTATCCGACCACCAACACGATGAACGGCAGCAGCACGAGGAACCACCCGAGGAAGTTGAGACCCCAGGGGCTAACCGTGGGATCGAATCCCTCGACCACGGTTCCGGCAAGGAGCCCGAATCGTGAGATCAGCAGATACTCGCCGAGGATCAAGCCGATCGCGGCCAGCACTGGCGCGATAACGGTGACGAAGACGTTCTCGCTTCCCTTGTTCTGGCGGAAGTAGACGATTACCGCCACACACACGAGGATCTCGATGAGAACAATCGCGACAACGGCGAGCCCACTGAACCAGTAGAACAGGTTGAGTACCGGGTCGAGTTGGAAGACCGCAAAAAGCACGATGACCACGCCGGTGATGATGGAGGTCGTGAGTGACGCCCGGCTCGGCGCGCCGCGTCCATTCACATTCGCGAGGCTGGTGGGCAGCACCGAAGCGCGTCCCATGGCGAATAGGTAGCGGCTGGCGGCATTCTGGAACGCCAGCAGACCGGCGAACAGACTCGAGATTACGAGGATGCTCATGACGGTTGCCATCCACGGGCCGACGTATTGGCTTGCCAGAGAGAAGAGAACAGCGGCAGGGTCGGCGAGCCCACCCGAGCGCGAGAGCGTCTCGTCCACGACTGTCGAGGCTCCCATGCCGGTGACCATTGCAAACGAGACGAGGGCAAAGATCACGGTGATCGTCAACACCGCGAGGTAGGTCGCACGGGGAACGATGCGCTTGGGATCCTTGGACTCCTCGCCGTAGATTGCCGTGGCCTCGAACCCGATGAATGACGCAAAGGCGAACGCGAACGCTATTCCGGCAGAACCCGCGAGGCCGCCGATAAGAATCTTGTCGGGGGAGAACGATTCGGCGAAGTTGAGGCCCTCGGGGCCACCGCTGATCAGAATCGCGACCGAGGTGACGATAAGTGCGAGCAGTTCGAAGCTCAAGAGCACGCCGAGAACCTTCGCGCCGACATCGACACTGGCCAGCGACAGTGCCGTCACAACTACCCACGCAATGAGAGTCCACGCCCACCAGGGCAGGATCCCGACCTGCGCTGCGACGACGCCGCCGAAGAATCCATACACCGCTAGCTGCACAGCAACGTACGCGAGGATCGACACAAACGCCGAGGCGATTCCGGCGTGCTTGCCCAAACCGCGGCCCACATAGGCGAAGAATGCACCGGCGTTGGTTACCCGCTGGCTCATCGCGGCATAGCCGACACTGAACAGCAGCAGGGTGATCCCGACGGCAAAGTAGGCGCCGGGGGCGGCCGCACCGTTTCCGAGCACGATGGCAACGGGAACGGCTCCGGTCATACCGACGAGAGGCGCTGCGGCCGCAACGACGAAGAAAACGATTCCGATAATGCCCAGGCGGCCCTTTCTCAGACCGCCGTCCATGCCGTTGGTGCTGTCGGATGTGGGGGAGGTGCGCGACATAGTGATACTCCTCATTGAGTTCAGGGATCGTTCGGATACGCACGATCTGACTACACCCTGTCGAAGAAGGCAGGTGCGCGTCAAGTATTCATCTCATTTGGTTACGAACAATGTCTTGCTACACTCACGCCCATGACCGAACTCAACGGCTTCCTTCCGCCCCTGACGCCGACCGGATCCAGCTCGCTCGTGCCTCAGATGCCCTGGTACTACTCCGGCACCCTGCTCACTGTGGAGTACCTGACCGATCCCGCGAACGTGCGCGCGATCCTGCCCCCCGACATTGACCTCGCTCCTGAGCAGCCGGGCGCCGTGGCGATGATCTGGGCCGACTGGCAGTCGTGCAGCGAGGGCGGCCTCGAGCTTCTCGATCCGATTCGCTCGCAGTACCTCGAAGCGTTCGTCGTGGTTCGCTGCTCATACGAGGGCACGGTCTACTCACGGTGCGTCGCGATCTGGGTCACCAAGGACTTCGCTATCGGACGCGGATGGTTCCAGGGTTACCCGAAAAAGCTCGGCTCGGTGCACGTGACTCGGGTCTTCAATCACGGAAAGGCTTCGCCGCGGTTGGAGCCGGGCGCGCAGCTCGGAGCCTCGCTGTCCGCGTACGACCACAGACTCGCATCCGCGGTAGTTACGCTTCGCGAGCCTGCCGAATCCAACGGCTTCGTCAACGGGCATCGGATGCTGCACAACCGCTTCATGCCCTCCATAAGTCGTGGTCAGGGAATGTCGCTTGATCAGCTGGTCACGATGGGTGGCGTGGATGCCGATCTCGGTCAGGCCTGGCGAGGTGACGCCGAGCTCGTGCTTGGCGACTCCCAGTGGGACGAGTTGGCATCGATCCTGCCGGTCGGTGAGATTCTCGGTGGGTATTACCGCGAACTCGGGGTCACGTTCGCCGGCGGAGACCTGCTAGCCGACCGATCGCGGGCGGTCTGACTCGCTGCATATGCTTTCAGCGCAACACCGAGCTCAGAAGCAGGCTGGTCTCGCTATTGACGACGCCCTCGATGGAACGGATTCGCCCGAGGACCTGATCGAACGAAGCGAGGCCGCCGGTTTCTAGCTCCGCCACGAGATCCCAGGCGCCGTTTGTCGTGTGTAGTGCGCGAATCTCGGCGATGCCGCGCAACCGGCGGATGACGTCATCCGTGCTGCGTCCCTCGACCTCTATTAGGGTGACCGCACGAACCGACAGTGGGTTCGATTCGTCGCGTACGCGCACCGAGAATCCGATAACGGTTCCCGAGCTGACCAGTCGCTCGAGCCTGCTCGTCACGGTGCCGCGAGCGACGCCCAGCTGGCGTGCGAGGTCGGCAACGGGGGCACGTCCGTCGACGCGCAGTGCGGCGAGGAGCTGCTGGTCTAGTGCGTCGAGCCGGATCATCGCCATAGTGTATGCGCGTTCTATACATTCTGCGCAATTTCTGATCAGAACTTCATATATCTGGCGATTGGCAGTGCATAACGCCGCAACCTAGCGTGGGATGAGCTAAGGAAAGGTGTCGCTCGTGACCCGCTTCGTCGACGTACGCAACATGATCGATTGGGTGGCTCGCACCGGAGCAGAAGTCATCATCCGGGACATGGTCGCCTACCTTGAGAGCGACTTCCGGCGCTGGGAAGAGTTCGATCGAACACCGCGGGTCGCCAGCCATACGCCCTTCGGGGTCATCGAGCTCATGCCGACGAGCGACCGAGAAACCTACAGCTTCAAGTACGTCAACGGCCACCCCTCGAACCCCGGGCGGGGGTATCAAACCGTCACCGCGTTTGGGGTGCTGGCTAATGTGCACAACGGGTATCCCACGTTTCTCGCCGAGATGACCCTGTTGACTGCCCTGCGCACCGCGGCGACCTCTGCGATGGCGGCGCGAGCACTCGCCCGTGGCGACTCGACCGTGATGGCGATGATCGGGGCAGGAAGCCAGGCCGAGTTTCAGGCACTCGCCTTTCGGGGTGTGCTGGGCATCTCCCGTCTGCGCGTTTGGGACACCGATCCCGACGCCATCGCCAAGCTTGTTCGCAATCTCTCGCCCCTCGGATTCGAGGTGGTTGAAGCATCCGGAGCCGAGGATGCCGTTCGAGGTGCCGACATCGTAACGACGTGCACAGCGGACAAGGCGCAGGCCCGTGTGCTGCAGGCCTCGGCCACCGAGCCCGGGATGCACATCAACGCGATCGGCGGTGACTGCCCGGGAAAGACCGAACTCGATCCGAAGATTCTGGAGATCGGCGAGGTCTTCGTCGAGTTCACGGAGCAGACCCGAATCGAGGGCGAACTGCAGCAGATGCCCGACGACTTTCCGGTCACCGAACTGTGGCGCGTACTGACCGGGGATGCCGCGGGCCGCCGCTCACCCGAGAGCATCACGATCTTCGACTCGGTCGGGTTCGCCATCGAGGACTTCTCTGCGCTGCGGTTTGTGCGTGACGCGGTGGACGGCACCGACCTGTACGACACCATCGACCTCGTGGCGAGCCCGGATGATCCCAAGGATCTGTTCGGCCTAGTGGGATCGCTGTCGCCGGTGGGCGGCTGACCGGTGTCAGCTCAGGCCCCGCGTGCGGTGGTGCTCATTCGCCCTCATCGGTTCACACCGAATCCCGAGACCGTTGTCGACAACACCTTCCAGTCGCTGGATGATCGCCCGCCCGAGGTGATTGCGCGCGCCGCCTACGACGAAGTCACCGCCGTCGCTGCCGCCCTCACCTCCGTTGGCGTGACCGTGCATCTGTTTGAAGACACGTCGGCCGTGAGCCCCGACAGTGTCTTCCCGAACAACTGGATTTCTTCCCACGCCGGCGGCCACGTGGCCGTCTATCCCATGTTCGTGCCGAATCGCCGAACCGAGCGTCGCCAAGACATTGTGGAGATGCTGAAAACGACCTATCGAGTTCAGGATGTTATTGACTATTCGGGTCTCGAACTCGATGGCGTGTTTCTGGAGGGCACGGGGGCGATGGTGCTCGATCACGAACTTCGCATCGCCTACGCGGCCAGATCGAACCGAGCCGACCCAGTGATTCTCGAGCGATTCTGCACGAATTTCGGCTTCGAGCCGATCGTTTTCGATGCGCTCGATCCCTCGGGAGTGCCCGTCTACCACACCAACGTCATGATGTGTATCGCGACGGAGTTCGTGCTTGCCGGCCTCGCCCTGATCTCCTCCGAGGCGCGGCGTGCTGAGGTCGCCCAGAGGCTCCGCGGGCAGGGCCGGACGGTGGTCGAACTGGACAGCCAACAGATCGCGAGCTTCGCGGGCAATGCAATCGAGCTTCAGGCGGAGACCGGGAGTGTGCTCGCGCTATCCGCTCGAGCCTGGGGGAGCTTGCGCTCCGACCAGCGCGATGTCATCGAACGCTTCAGTACCCCGGTCGTGCTGGACGTGCCCACGATCGAGCGTGCCGGCGGCTCTGTGCGGTGCATGCTGGCGGGCATCCACCTCGAGCCTCGCCCGGTCGCTCAGCTCGCAGCTCGGTAGCCCGAGCGAGACCTGCCCTAGTAATCCGAGAGGTACTCTTCGACCTCCCAGGCAGTGACATCCCGGGTTGTGGGGTCATCGACCTCCGACTCGTAGCGCGCCACCTCGTCGCGCTTCATCATCGCGAAGACGTCGATTATGGGGGAGCCGAGGGCGGCACGCATCACGGTGTTGGCGTCCAGCGCATCGAGAGCCGCGGTGAGACTCATGGGCAACACGGCGGCCGCTTCGTTCTGGTATGCCCAGCCCTCGGCCTCGGCGGGCAGCTCGAGCTTTCGGGTAATTCCGTCTAGCCCCGCCGCGAGGATGGCGGCGATAAGCAGGTAGGGGTTGGCCGCCCCGTCGCCGAGGCGAATCTCCAGGCGCGTGCCGCCGCCGCGCTCCGGCGGTACGCGCAGCATCGCCGATCGATTGTCGTGGCCCCAGTTCGCGCGATAGGGCGCGAGCGTGTCGGGTCCAAGTCGTTTGTAAGCATTGACGGTCGGGTTGGCGAGCGCGGCCACCGCAGCCGAATTGCCGAGGATTCCCGCGATCATGTGACCGGCGGTCGCCGACAACCCCGTGCCCTCATACATGAGGTTCGCCCCGGTCTTTGAGTCGACAACGGAGAAGTGCAGATGGAATCCGCTGCCACCCTCGTCTGACCACGGCTTTCCGAGGAAGGTCGCGTGCTTGCCCTCTCGGGCGACGATGTCTTTTACCGCAGTCTTGAACAGGAACGTGCGGTCGGCGGCATCCAGAGCTTCGCTATGCCAGAGGTTGATCTCGTACTGCGATGGGCTGAACTCATGGTTGCCAGCGAAGACGCCGATCTCCATCTGGTCGAGCATGCGAAGAAGGTGGAGGAGAGTGCCATCGGGATCGACCCAGGCGCCGGTTGTGTACACCCGGCCGGTGCGGTTGATAGCGCGGCGCCAGCCGGCCTGTTCGTCGTGTTCCGCAATGTAGAACTCGAGTTCGGGGCCGACGACGGGAGTGAGGCCTAACGCCGCATACTGCGCGACAACGCCGCGAAGTACCGACCGCGGTGCCAATTCGCTGGGACTTTCGTCGGGGTTGAAGGCATCCGCAATGACCATGGCCACCCCAGGCTCCCACGGCATCATGGTCAACGTGGCGGTATCGATGCGGGTTACCAGGTCGGGCAGTCCGCTCGACATGATGTCGTTGCCGTCAAGCACATCGCCGCGGGTCGTGGTGACCCACAGTCCTTGACAGAACGCGGGGCTCTTGGCCTTCTCGAGCTGGCTCACGAGGAGGTCTTTCGACCGCGTCACGCCGAGGATGTCCGGAAAAATGAGCCGCAACACGTCGATGCCT
The DNA here is from genome assembly GCA_038207805.1 of Actinomycetales bacterium. Taxonomy (GTDB): domain Bacteria; phylum Actinomycetota; class Actinomycetes; order Actinomycetales; family Microbacteriaceae; genus Rhodoglobus. The sequence goes on from JBBQZJ010000010.1 coordinate 9,789, forward strand.
TTGGCATCGAGGTCAGCGCGGAAAGCGGCAAGGTCGGTAGTCATCGTGCCTCCATAAGAAAATCGTTCGGCACTGAACGATTAGTGAGATACTAACGCGATGCGCGCCCTTTTCGTCCAACACGATCACGTCAGTCCGACCGGCCCGGTGTCGGCGCGACTCCGCGAACGGGGGTTCGAGGTCGACGAGATCGTCGTCGTCGACGAACAGAACTTCGCGACACCCAATGTCGCATTCGAGTTCCCCGACCCGACCGACTACGACCTCCTGGTGCCGATGGGTGCTCCCTGGGGAGCGTGGGACGACGCCTGCATCGGCAATTGGCTCCTTCCTGAGATCGAGTGGGTGCGCTCGGCCATCGAACGAGACATCCCGGTGTTGGGAATTTGTTTTGGGGGTCAGCTCATGGCGCGTGCCCTCGGCGGAACCGTTGCCCGCGCGCCGAAGCCAGAAATTGGCTGGACGCCCATTCACACCGACCGACCCGAGCTCGTCTCGGCGGGTCCATGGTTTCAATTCCACTACGACTCGTGGACGGTTCCCGACGGGGCCACCGAGATCGCGCGCAACGCCGTAGCGTCCCAGGCCTTCACGTTTGGTCGGAGCCTCGCGGTGCAGTTCCACCCGGAGCTGACGGGCGACGCACTCGAGGGTTGGTTGCGGGAGGGCGGACATGACGAGGTCGTGGCCGATGGACAGAACCCCGGCGCGATGCTCGCGCACACCCGCGTGGAGGAGCAGGCGGCAACTCCGCGCACGGTCGCGCTGATCGACGCGTTCCTCGAGCGCGTTGCGCTGCTAGCTCCCTAGGGGCGCAGTTCGCAGGGTGTCGAGTGCCGCGATGACGGCATCCGCCTCGGTGTCGGGGTTGACGAACGCGAGCCGCAGCACCGTGCGCTCGCGCCAGCGGGTCGGAACGCACAAGATGACCCCGTCTGCCGCCATCTTCCGCGACCACGCGGCGTAGTCGGCAGCGGTGAAGCCCGGTCGCTCGAAGATCAGCACAGACAGCTCGGGCTCGCGCGACAGTGTCAGATGGTCGGATGCCCGAATCGCCTCCGCGACGGTGCGGGAGGTGGTGAGGCACTTCTCGATCGCGTCACGGTACTTGTTCGTGCCGTGCGTGGCCAAGCTGAACCAGAGCGGAAGCCCACGTACCCGCCGGGACAAGTGCAGTGCGAACTCGCTCGGATTCCATGACTCTCGGTCAACATGGTCGAGATAGCTCGCGTGCTGGGCGTGGACCGCCCGGGCGAGCTCGGGTTCGCGATAGACGAGCGCGCAGCAGTCGTAGGGTGCGAAGAGCCACTTGTGCGGGTCGACGATGAAACTGTCGGCCCGCTCGATTCCGGCGAACAACTCACGCACCGTGGGGGCAGCGAGCCCGGCGCCGCCGTATGCACCGTCGACGTGCATCCAGACGCCGAATTCCTCACAGACAGTTGCAATGTCGGCGAGGTCGTCGATGAGACCCTCGTTGGTGGTTCCCGCCGATGCTACGACCGCAAACACTTCGGGATTGTCGCGAAGAGCCTCCCTAACCCCAGCACCCGTGAGGTGCCCACGAGCGTCCACGGGTACCTCCACGATGTCGACATCGAGGGCACGTGCCGCCGAATTGATTGAGGAGTGTGCCGTCGCGCTACAGACGAGCTTCCATCCCCGATCCGGCCGTCCGCCCCGCCTCACTTTCGCAGTCTCTCGGGCCGTCATGAGGGCCGAGAGGTTGCCCGATGTGCCCCCGGAGACAAAACAGCCGCCCGAGCTTGCGGGCCAGCCGAGCATCCCGGTGATCCAGGCCAGCGCTTCGTTCTCCGCAAAGATGCCACCGGCACCCGCCTCCCAGATCCCGCCGAAAATGTTTGAGGCACTGGTTACCAGGTCGAACGCGACCGCCGCACGAGTGGGTGCCGCAGCGATGTAGGCGATATTGAGTGGATCGTCCTGCGCGCGGGTGGCGGGCTCCAGAACCTCCGCAAATATCCGCAGGGCCTCCCGGGCGCCGATTCCGGCGGGAACGACCGATGGACCAGCGGCCTTGGCGAGTTCGGTCGAGCTGCGTGCAGTGGCGAGCGGATCGGTGTGGCGCACGACTCGCCCGGCAGTCCATTCGAGCGCGAGTCGGACGACTTCCGACTCGTCGCCCCACACTGCGTGCGGTTCCCCGTGGGTCATCACCGGTCGGCAAGCTCCACCGCGACCGGGAATCGCTTGATTCCGTTGACGAAGTTGCTGCGCAGCTTCGACACCTCGCCGGTCGCTGTCATGCCCGTAATTCGTGGAAGCAAGCTCTCGAACATGATTCGGATCTCGAGGCGCGCGAGGGCGTTGCCCAGACACATGTGCGGGCCACCGCGACCGAAGGCCATGTGCTCGTTTGGGCTGCGAGTGACATCCATCCGATAGGGATCCGCGAACACCTCGGGATCGCGGTTGCCGGCGGCAAACCAGGTGACGACTTTGTCGCCCTCCTTGATCGTGGTGCCGTTGATCTCGGTGTCTTTGTTCGCCGTGCGGCGAAAGTGGTACACCGGGCTGGCCAGCCGCAAGAATTCCTCGACCGCCCACGGGATCAGCTCGGGACGCTCCTGAAGCATGGCCAACTGATCGGGGTTCTTAATCAGGTAATTCATGGAGTGCGTGATCGTGTGGCGGGTTGTTTCGTTGCCGGCCACCACGAGCAGCAAAAAGTAGCTGTTGAAGTCACGCTCCGACAGGGGGATGCCATCTTCGGGCGTCTGATTGACCAGTCGCGACACGAGGTCGGTGCCCTGGGTGCCGCGGCGCTCGGCGGCCAACTCGCGCCCGTACTCGAAGACTTCGAGCGCCGCGGGGGACCGGAAGGGCAGCAGGCGATACTTTTCGCTCTCCTCGGATGAGGCGAGCACGTCCGAATGCTCGGGGTCGTCGTTGCCGACCATCCGGTTGCCCCAGTCGATGAGCTTGTAGATGTCGGCGTCCGGAACATCGAGCATCTTGGCGAGAACTCGGATGGGAAAGTCGGCGGCGACCTCGGCAACGAAGTCGAACTGGCCCTGCGCGAAGGCGGCATCGAGCGTCGACGCGGTCAGTCCGCGCAGGAACGCCTCGTACCCGGCGACCGCCTTCGGGGTGAACTCGCCCTGCATTAGTCTGCGCAACGCACGATGACGGATGCCGTCGGTCTCCAGCATCGACTTTCGGGCTTCGATCTGGTCGGCGTCGAGTTCTTCGAGATTCACTGTGCCGCGCTCGCTCGAGAAAGTCTCGGTGTCGCGCAGCACACTCACAATGTCGTGGTAGCGGGTTAGCGACCAGAAGCCGTGGTTGGGAGCATTCTCCTCGTCCCAGTGCACGGGGGAGCTGGCGCGCAGCTCATCGAATGCCGCAAAAGGGTTGCCGGTCTCGAATAGATCGAGGTCGGCCAGGCTGATGTTCGTCGTTGAAACCACCGTGAATCTCCCGTCGTTAGGATGCGAACAAATGATACCCCCAGACCGGTTGCTGTCACCTAGGCTGGGCAAAGAAGGGGGTCGCATGGCCGGACCACACACGCTCGCGGAGACCGAACGCCAGGTCGAGGCGACACTCGGAACGCTCGAATTGGACTACACGGCCATGGCCGTTGCGTCGAATCTGTTCCGCGCCGCCAACGCCGTGCGTAACCACTTCGAGCGCACCGTGCTGTCTGAGCACAGCTTGTCGTGGACGGCGTTTGTCGTGCTCTGGGTCACGTGGATCTGGGAGCCCATCGAGACGCGACAGATCGCCATCGAAGGCGGATTCTCCAAAGCGACGCTCACCGGAGTGCTCTCGACGCTCGAGGGGCGCGGCTGGCTCACCCGTCGCCGCAGCGCGATGGACGGACGTCTGGTCGTTGTTGCCCTCACCGACGCCGGCCGAGAGCTCATGACCCACCTCTTTCCCGCCTTCAACGACCAAGAGCAACAGGTTGTGGGGCCGATTGATCCCGCAAAGCGCGAGGAGCTCGCCGGAATGCTCAAACTGATCACCGCCGGGGTTGAGCGCTCCGGATAGCGCTCGCCACGCTTGTCGCGGCCGGACATCCCCGCTACGCTGGGTCATTAGCATCCGAATGACTTAATGGTGAGCAGGAGGGATCGACACGATGACGACGACCGAGGTAGCGGGCGTACCCGTTGACACCCGGCATTTCATCGGTGGCGAACGCGTCAGCTCCACAGAGACTTTTGCCAATACCAGCCCCATCGATGGAACCTTCCTCGGCGACATCTCCCGTGGCGCGCAACGCGAGGTGGATCTCGCCGTGAGCGCCGCACGCGCTGCTTTCCCGGCCTGGGCGGCGAAAACCCCTATCGAACGCGGCGAGATTCTGCATCGAATTGCCGACTTCGTCGAGCAGCGCATCGAGGAACTCGCCAACATTGAGACCCTCGACAACGGCGGACTGCTGCGCAGCAACATTCGCGGAGTCATGCCCCGGGTTGCCCACAATCTCCGCTTCTTTGCCGACTACGCGATCAACGAGCTGGGCCACCCGGACTTCGAGACCAGGGGTCACACCAACCACGTCAGCTGGGACCCGTCAGGGGTCGCCGCACTCATCACACCGTGGAACGCCCCGCTCATGCTTGCCACCTGGAAGATTGCGCCCGCGCTCGCTGCCGGCGACACCGTGGTGCTGAAGCCGGCCGAATGGACGCCATTGACGGCATCGTTCTTTGCGGATCTGACCGTGCAGGCGGGACTGCCGGCCGGGGTGTTCAACGTAGTACAGGGGTACGGCGCGGAGGCCGGAGCGGCATTGGTAGCGCACCCCGGACTCAGCCGCATCTCGTTCACCGGATCCGTACCGACGGCGAAGGTCATCGCCCGATCCGCGGCCGACAACCTCACGCCGTGCAGCTTCGAGCTCGGCGGCAAGAGCCCGTGCATCGTGCTGGGTGACGCCGATCTCGAACTCGCGGCATCCCTCGCTGTGGAGCAATACGACAATGCCGGTCAGGTGTGTCTCTCCGGCACCCGGATTTTGGTGCACCAAGACATCGCGGAGGCGTTCGCCGAGGCATTCCGCGCCAAAGCGGCGTCACTCAAGCAGGGCGACCCCCGAGATCCCTCAAGCGACATTGGTCCGCAGGTTCACCAGACACACTTCGACCGGGTCAAGGGATTCGTCGATCGGGCGGCGGCAGACGGCGCAAATGTCGTCATGGGTGGCGAGCCAAATTCCGACCTCGGGGGTCTGTACTTCAGGCCGACACTCATTCGAGAGCCCGAGCCGGGCAGCGAGATATTGACTCAAGAAGTCTTTGGCCCGGTTCTCACCATGCAGACCTTCGCTACCGATGATGAGGTAGTCGCCCTCGCCAACGGCACCGAGTTCGGGCTCGCCGCGATTGTGGTTTCTGGGAATCGTGCGCACGCACAGGCCATCACTACACAGCTCGTAGCAGGCACAATCTGGGTGAACTGCTTCTTCGTGCGCGACCTGCGCGCGCCCTTCGGTGGCTCTCGCAAGTCGGGAGTCGGTCGCGAGGGCGGCACCTGGTCATTCGATTTTTACGCCGACGTGAAGAACACGGTCGTGGCGCCAACTGGATGGAAGGAATAGCTCATGGGCGAAGTAGTCGGGGTGGGCCTCATTGCCCACGTACCCACAATCATGCTGCCGAAGGATGTGCGCATGGAACTCAACGAGGGCAAGGACACCACGCTTGTTGCAGGCCTTGAGCGACTGCGCAAGGACTATTTCGAGAACGACGACTACGACACCGTCATCGTGCTCGACAGCCATTGGGCATCGACAGTGGAGTTCATCGTGACCTCGCACGCGCGACGGCACGGGCTATTCACCTCGGAGGAGCTGCCGCGCGGAATGCACGGGGTGCCATTCGACTACCTCGGCGACCCCGAGCTCGCGAATCTCATCGGTTCGCAGGACGAAAAAAATGGCACCTGGATCACCCCGATCGACGACCCAGACCTACCGGTCATGTACGCAACGATCAACCTGTGGAAGTTTCTCGGTGAAGGCCTCCCCGACAAGAAGTGGATCAGCGTAAGTGTGTGCCAGACCGCGACCGATGAGGACTTCCTCCGCGCGGGCCGGGCGATTGGAGAGGCCATCGCCAAGAGCGATCGGCGCGTGATTCTGCTCGCGTCCGGGGCCCTTTCGCACACCTTCTACAAGCTGCGCGACCTGCGCAAGCACGAGATGGCTGACCCGAGCCACATATTCTCGAAAGAAGCTCTCGCGGCCGATCTCGAGCGGCTCGATTGGTTCATGGCGGGCGATCACGCGCGGGTACTCGACACAATGCCCGCCTTTCACAAGTTCCGTCCGGAGGCCATGTTCGGACACTGGTTGCTAACGGTAGGCGCGATCGGGGAGTCGGCCTGCACGGCCCCCGGTGTGATGTACAGCGAGTACGAGAACTCGATCGGCACCGGTCAAGTGCACGTCTGGTTCCCGAAGCCCGAAGGCGGATTCCCGGCCCCGCAGAACCTCGTGCTGTCGCGTGACTGAACTGCGGCGAATCCTGCTCGACGGTGCCGCCGTCGATGTCGTGCGGCACGGTGATGTGCTCGTGGCTGGCGACGGCCGGGAAGTGGGGGTGGATGAAGCGAATCACTTGCCGCCGAGCATCCCGACCAAAATCATCGCGGTGCACCTCAACTACGCCAGTCGAACCGAGGAGTTTCTCACCAAACTGCCGAGTGCGCCGACTTACTTTCACAAGCCCATCACGGCGCTGAATAGCCACGGTGGCGCGGTCGTTCGACCGCAGGGCTGTAAGTGGCTTAACTTCGAGGGCGAGATCGTCATCGTGATCGGGCGCACCGCGCGCAACATCAGTCCG
>JBBQZJ010000011.1:0-16597 GCA_038207805.1 Actinomycetales bacterium
GACCCGGGGCCGACGCCATGGCGTCCAGAGCGGCGTCGGTCGCCAGCGGCACCAGATCGACCTCGGTGAGCTTGAGCGGTTTGGCCTCGTCGATCCGAGCCAGTTCGAGCAGGTCTTCGACGAGCAGGCCCATGCGAATGGCCTCCTTCTCGATGCGGTCCATCGCTTGGGCGACATCCTCAGACGTCGTCAGTGCGCCCATGCGGTACAGCTCCGCATAGCCCCGAACCGTCACCAAGGGAGTGCGCAACTCGTGGCTGGCATCCCCGACAAAGCGCCGCATCTGGTCGATGGTTTTTGCTCGATCGGCGAAGGCCCGGTCGATTCGGGAGAGCATCGAGTTGAGCGACCGGTTGAGTCGCCCGACCTCGGTGTTCGGTGTGGCGCCGGCGAGGCGCTGACTGAAGTCGCCGCCCGCGAACCGTGCCGCCGTGGCCTCGACCTCGCGCAGGGGGGAGAAAGTCGAGGTCACCAGGAGGCGGGTGAGAGCACCGCCCACGATCACCGCCGTGAGGCCGAAGAACAAGAAGATCGTTGCCAAGCGCGCGACGGTCGCGTTGGTGTCTTTGAGGTCCAGCGCAATGATGATCGTGTAGTAGTCAGTGCCAAGACGATTCGTAGCAGGGAACGCGACTACCCGCCACGACCCGCCCGGAGTCGTGCTGGGCAGGGTCAAAGCGCCCTCGGTCGCGGCCACCATCTGGAGGGTGAGGGTGTCGACGATTGGTTTGGCGGCCTCCTCCGAGCGGTTGTTGCACAGTAGTTCGCCGTTGTAGTCGAGCACGCCCAGATAGTAGTCATTGGGCAGCGTGGAGACCCGGCACTGGGGATTGTCGGGCGTTCCGGTAAACAGGAATGTCCCGCTGAGGTCGGGGCCCGCGCTGGCAATCTTCGAATCCACCTCCTGTTCGAGGTAGGCCCGAAGTACCGCCATGGTTCCGACGCCCGCAACGAGAAGCCCAAGGGTCAGCAAGAAGACCGTCACACCGGTGACTTTGGTGCGGAGGGAGATCCTGTTCCACCGCTCGGCGAGTTCTCGCATCAGACCTCGAGTTTATCGCCGCTCGGCTGGGTCAGACCTTGGATGCCTTGAGCATGTACCCGAAGCCACGCTTGGTCTGGATGATCGGCTCCTCCGAGTACTGGTCGAGCTTGCGCCGCAGGTAGGAGATGTAGCTCTCCACGATTCCGGCGTCGCCATTGAAGTCGTACTCCCACACATGGTCGAGGATCTGCGCCTTGGACAGCACCCGGTTGGGGTTGAGCATCAGGTAGCGAAGCAACTTGAACTCGGTCGGGCTGAGCTCGACCTGGTCCTTGCCGATGGTGACCTCGTGGGTGTCTTGGTCCATGGTGAGGTCGCCGGCCTTGATGATGGCCTCGTCGTCATCCTGCATCGTGCGCCGCAGGATTGCCTTGATGCGAGCCACGATCTCATCGAGGCTGAAGGGCTTCGTGACGTAGTCGTCGCCGCCGACGGTGAGGCCCGTGATCTTGTCCTCGGTGTCATCCTTCGCCGTGAGGAAGAGAATGGGGGCGGTGTATCCGGATGCCCGCAGCCGCTTGGTCACGCCGAAGCCGTTCATGTCGGGGAGCATCACATCGAGGATGATGAGGTCGGGCTCCTCCTCCAGCACGGCGGAGATTGCCTGTGCGCCGTTACCTACTGCTCGCACCGCGAAGCCAGCGAATCGCAGGCTCGTGGTAAGCAGGTCACGGATATTGGGTTCGTCATCGACGATAAGGATCTTCGGTCCATCAGCCATGACCCAAGTATCTGCGAGTTGTCTGGGAGTTGTCTGGAAATCAGGGGAGAACCCGTCCACGGCGGGATTCGGCTTAGCCACCGCCAACCCAGCTAGGTTGGGCTCCATGCGCTGGACCGACCTGCCCGTTGAGACACCGGCGCTCTTGGTCGACCGCCCCACACTGATGCGTAACCTCGCCGAGATGGCGAGCGTAACGCGGGCGCACGGCATCGAACTCCTTCCGCACGCCAAGACCCATCGCATGCCCGAACTCGGCCACCTCCAGATCGAGAGCGGAGCGGTGGGGCTGTGTGTCGCGAAGCTGGGAGAAGCCGAGCGGTTCGTCGCGGCCGGCGTCGGCCGGATATTTGTCGCTTATCCGGTCGTCGGATCGAGCAAGGCGCGGCGCGCACTCGAGCTCGACCTGGTGTGCGACCTCACGCTCGGTACTGACAGCGTCGAGGCAGCGAACGAGCTCGGCACGGCATTCGCAGCCGCCGGACGCACCGCGCGGCTCATGCTGGCGATCGACACCGGCCTCGGCCGGGAGGGTGTTGCACCCAAGCGAGCCGCGGAGGTAGCGAACAGTATCGCGGCGCTACCCGGTATCGAGGTCGTGGGTATCTACACCCACGAGGGATCCGTGTACGCGGCAACAGACGCCACGGATCGAGACCGTCGCGCGGTGGCCGCAGGCGAGCTGATGGTCGAGGTGGCCGCCGAAATCCGCGGCAGCGGCATCCCTCTTTCCGTCGTGTCGTTGGGGTCGTCGGCGTCGGCCCGCGCGGTAGCGGCGGTCAAGGGGGTGACCCAGATTCGCCCCGGCATTTACGCGGTCAACGATTTCGGTCAGATAGTGCTCGGCAACGCCACCCTCGAGACCACCGCGATTCGGGTGATTGCGACGGTAGTGAGTCATCCTGATGCGACCAGGGCGTGCATAGACGCCGGCAGCAAGGCGCTGGGCGGCGATCTGCTGACGGCGTCGGCGCATCGCGACGAGCATCCCGGCTTTGGGCTACTCGTCAACGCGCCGGGGTGGAGTCTCGAGCGCCTCTCGGAGGAGCACGGCTGGCTGCGGTGGACGGGGCGCGGCGAACCAACCGCACTGCCGGTCGGAATGCGGCTCGAGATTGTGCCCAACCATGCGTGCATGGCGTTCTTCTCCTTGCGGCGCGCGACCGTCATCGAGGACGGTGCCATTGTCGCGGTGTGGGAGGGAATGGGCTCGGGCGCGTCGGAGTAGGGGTTGTGCCCGAGCGGCTGGCAGTTCGGGCAGACTGTGGACGTGGCATCCCGAATCGTGTTCGTCAGAGCCATCAATGTCGGCGGCGCGACTCTGCCGATGGGCGAGTTGCGCGAACTCATGGTGGGGCTGGGCGCCAGTACGGTGCGCACCTACATCGCCTCGGGCAATGCGGTCTGCGACCTCGACGGGGACGCCGCGGCCTTCGACCGGGCCCTCGAAGCGGCCATTGAGCGGCGCTTCGGGTTCTTCCGCGAGGTGATGTCCCGTTCGCTGCAGGAGGTCGCGGATGCGCTTGCCGCGCATCCGTTCGAGGTGATCGAGCCGAAGTACTAGTACGTGTCGTTAATGTCCGCGGCGCCCAGCTCGGACGCGCTCGCGCTCGCCGCCGAGGTGGCGACCGGCGACGACCGGTGGGCCGTGATTGGGCGCGAACTGCACGTGCGCTATGCCCGTGGCGCGGGCACACCCGACGTCAGCATGGATGCCCTACTGAAGCGCCTCGGCATGGCGGCAACGGCGCGCAACCTGCGCACGGTGACGGCGGTCATCGCCCTCGCCGGCTGACGGGGCTAGGCGGCAGCCAGGCCGCTCGCGTCCAGGATCGTGTAGCTGTAGCCCTGCTCGGCGAGGAAGCGTTGCCGGTTCTGGGCGAAATCCTGATCGACGGTGTCGCGCGCCACGAGCGTGTAGAAGTTGGCGGGCAGGCCGCTCTCCTTGGGACGCAGTAGGCGGCCGAGGCGCTGAGCTTCCTCTTGCCGCGAGCCGAACGAACCCGACACCTGAATCGCGACCGTCGCCTCCGGGAGGTCGACCGAGAAATTCGCGACCTTCGAGACGACGAGCACCTTCGTGCGACCCTGCCTGAACTCCTCATAGAGCCGCTCGCGCTCGTCGACGGGCGTCGCGCCGGTCAGTTTCGGGGCGTTCAGGGCATCCGCCAGCTCATCGATCTGGTCGAGGTACTGACCGATCACGAGGATGCGTTCTCCAGCGTGCTTGGCGACCAGGTCGCGCACGACACCGAGTTTGGCGGGTGCGGTCGCCGCGAGCCGGTAACGCTCGTCGTCGGCGGATGCCGCGTACTCGAGCCGCTCGCCCTCGGGCAGGTCGATCCGCACCTCGAAACAGGATGCCGGCGAGATGAACCCTTGAGCCTCGATTTCTTTCCACGGCGCATCGAACCGCTTGGGACCGATGAGCGAAAACACGTCACCCTCGCGGCCATCCTCGCGCACGAGTGTCGCGGTGAGACCGAGTCGGCGCCGGGCCTGCAGTTCCGCCGTCAGCTTGAACACGGGCGCGGGCAACAGGTGCACTTCGTCGTAAATGACGAGACCCCAGTCGAGGGCGTCGAGCAGCGCGAGGTGCGCGTACTCGCCTTTCCGGCGGGCGGTGAGAATCTGGTACGTCGCGATCGTCACTGGGCGCACCTGCTTCACCTGCCCGGAGTATTCGCCGATCTCGGCATCGGTCAGGGTGGTGCGCTTGAGCAGCTCGGCCTTCCACTGGCGGGCCGAGACCGTGTTGGTGACGAGGATGAGCGTGGTCGTCTTGCCCGCGGCCATCGCACCGAGGCCGACCAGCGTCTTGCCCGCCCCGCACGGCAGCACCACCACACCAGATCCGTGAGCGGTGAAGTTGTCGATCGCCTGGTGCTGATAGGGGCGCAGCTGCCACGCCGATTCGTCGAGCTCGATCTCGTGGGGAGTGCCCGGCGTGTAGCCGGCGAGGTCTTCGGCAGGCCAGCCGAGCTTGAGCAGCTCCTGCTTCAGTTGCCCGCGCGCCCACGCTTGCACTACGAAGGTGTGCTCGCCCCGCTTCTCAAACAGCAGGGCGGCGACTTTTCGGGCGCGCGTGATCTCGCTGAGAACGGCAGCATCGGTGGCCGTGAGCGTGAGCGCGCCGTCATCCGCTCGCTCGATTGTGAGCCGACCGTAGCGACCAACCGTCTCCGTCATGTCGACGACGACCGACTGCGGAATAGCGAACTTGGAGTACTTCTCGAGCGTGGCGAGCATGTCTTCGGCGGTGTGGCCGGCGGCACGAGCGTTCCAGAGCCCCAGCCGGGTGATCCGGTAGGTGTGGATGTGCTCCGGCGCACGCTCCAACTCGGCAAAGACCGCGAGGTCGTGGCGGGCATCCTCAGCGTCGGGGTGGGCGACCTCGAGCAACACCGTGCGGTCACTCTGAACGATTAGGGGACCGTTTGCGGGCATCCCTCTAGCCTATGCGCGCTGGAGCCGGCAGCGGCGCGCGGGTCGCCAGCACGCCAGCGCCGAAACCCGCGCCAGAGGCTGTGTTCTACTGCGCGGGACTCACCGACACGATGCTGGCCAAGGGCAGCGTGCGCTCGATGTCGCTGTTTCGGTCGCGTGCCCGCAGCCGCCCGCCGCCAACGCTGGCCGGCTCGAGCTGGTAGTCCACGGTGGAGCCGTTCGGCATCAGCACTGTCACTGTCAGACCGACTTTGCCTTTGATCGCGACGTCGAGTTGCCGCGCGAGCCAGGCTTTGCCGGTCACGTCGGGGTCGGCGGAACTGCCGAGCCGTAGTCGCTCGATGAGGGCAGCGGTGGTGTCGGCCGCGATCGCCGCGCCCGACCGTGTCGCGTGCGGGCGGGCGAGGGTCACGATCTGGCCGTGGCCGTTCTCGGCCGCCACTGGATAGCGCGCCTCGCTCAACGCCCAGAAGACGAGGTCGAGCTCGAAACGGCTTTGTAGGTGATTGTCGGCTCGCACGAGCCCCAGCGAGTGCACGCTCTGATCGACGAGCAGAGTGCGCAGCAGGGTTGTGTCGGTGCTCGAAACGTAGGTGCGCCCATCCGACGTCGAACCAACCCGCACCAGCCCGAACCGGGATGCCGCCTCACTGAGCACATAGCCGAGCGGCTGGGGGATGCCCGTCAGAGCGATTCCCTCCAGAAACTCGCGGATCGATTCCTGGGTCTGCCCCGCCGCCATCGCACGGAACAGGCTCGCCGCCGAGATTCGATAGGTGGATGCCAGGGCGCGCCCTTCGACATCCGCCATTGTGCGCAGGCGTGCATCGATCGGCGGCGCGAGTGGGCCCGGTGCGACAGCGGTGAGGTCGTGCTGCAGGTACACCTGCTCCACTTCGGGCGGGAACAGCTCGGCCATGGCGGCCGCGGCCTCACCCTCGCCGCGGGCGAGCAAGGCGGTCCCGGGGGTCGAGGGTACGTGGTCGGCAGTGATGCCCAGCAGCTCCGCGTCGCGCGTGTACACCCGCACCCGGTCGGACATCCAGTCGCCGCCGGCGGGGAAAAGCCAGCCGACATACTCAACCAGCCGGTCACCCCAGGCGGCGTGGGCGCGCTCTCGGAGAATGGTGCGAATGTCGGCCGGCAGTCGCTCAAGCCACGCGTGCGCGAGAAGTGCCCACCGCTCGCCCGATGAGTCCACCAGCCAGTCCGAACTGCTCTGGGTGGGCAGCCACCGCCCACCTTCGAGCGCGATCAGTCCGGCCCGGGAAGCGATGTCGAGGATTTCGGCGACGCGGTCGAGATCGATCCCCATGGCGGCGGCGAGGCGCTTGCTGTCTGGCAGGGCGATTCCGCCCCGAGCCAACTCGCGCGCGGACTCGTGGCCGAGGCTGCTGAGCAACTCCGCGATGGAGGTGGTCGTCTGGAAGGCGTGTTCGGAGGCCACGTGGTCGGTAAACCGGGAGTCGACAGACGAGACGGGGGCGAGTGCGGCCGGGGCCGGCTCCGACACGAGCTCGTCGAGTCCCGGAAGGCCGAGGGCGGGCCACGCGCGCAGCTGCGCGGCGACGGAGGCCGGAACGTCCCAGCGGCCCCGGTACTCGGTCGCCAGGGCCAGCCCCGCAGCTGTTGCGAGGTGCTCGGCGAGGGTGTCGGGGTTGAGTCCGCGATCGGCGAGTTGCGCCGCGGCATCCTGAACTGTCGTCGGCCCGAGGTCACCCAACATCGCCAGCGCGGCCAAGGCGGAGCGGTCGAGGCGACCAAGCGCGTGCTGAATGGAGTCGGGATCGAGCAATGCGTCGGCCAGGTCGAAGAAGTCGCGGATGCCCGACTCCCGAATCTCGCGCGAGGCGAGCAATTCGGTCAAGGCCGAGTCGCTCCAGTTTCTCAGCACACCCGCTAGAGCGAGCGAGGAGTCGTTATTTGCTGGCATCCCTAGCTTCACGACCCCGACGCAGAGCGCTGACGATAATCAGCGCAATCATGAGTACGAGTCCGATGGGAAGGCCCACCGCGGGCAGAACGATGACAGTGGGCCACAGACCGTCCGAGAAGTTGGTGACACCGACGGCCGTGCCGACGATTACCGAGATGAAGGCGATAACCGAGAGGCCGATAGCTCCTGCGACCATGAAGGCGAGAATCCGTTCGCCACGATGATCGGTTATTGGAGTCTGGTCGGCCACAGGTCCAAGGATACCCGTTGCTCCTATACCCTTGACCCATCGGCAATAAGGAGCATCAGGATGCCTACCGGCAAGGTCAAATTTTACGACGACGAGAAGGGCTTCGGCTTCATCACCTCAGATGATGGCCAGGAGGTCTTCTTGCATGCGTCCGCCCTGCCCGCGGGAACCACCGGGGTAAAGGCCGGCACAAAGCTCGAATTCGGTATCGCGGACGGCAAGAAGGGCGCCCAGGCGCTCTCGGTTCGCGTGCTGGAGGCACCCCCGTCGATGGCGAAGCTCAACCGCAAGCCGGCCGACGACATGGCCGTCATCATCGAAGATCTGGTCAAGCTGATGGATGGCATCGGTGCCGGACTGAAGCGCGGACGCTACCCCGACAAGTCGCACTCGACGAAGATCGCGGCAATGTTGCGCAAAGTCGCGGACGAACTGGATGCCTGAGTACGAGACCCTCGCTCGCGGCGCCCTGCTGGAAATCACGCCAGCGGCAACGGTCGGCGTGTTCCTCTCCCAAACGCCCGAGGACGACGGCTCGATCACTGTGCGGTTTGCCTCGGCCCAGCCGGGGTACCCGGACTGGCTGTGGACGGTGTCCGTTGCCGACGTCGAGGGTGGACCCGCGACGGTGCTCGAAGCGGAGCTATTGCCCGGTGACGACTCACTGCTCTCGCCCGACTGGGTGCCGTGGAGCGATCGTCTCGCCGAGTACAAGGCAGCCCAAGAGGCCCTCAATGCCGCCGCTGCAGAGACGGCAGCGGACGCTGGCGCCGGCGACGGCGATGGGGATGACGACGACGACGACGATCCTGACGACGACGATGACCTAATGGACGACGAGTCTGACGACGAGGATGACGACCTCGACGACGACGATCTCGACGACGATGATCTCGACGACGACGACGATCTCGACGACGACGACGATCTCGACGACCTCGACGACTTGGACGACGAACCGGACGAAGACGACATCCTGGGCAACGACGTGCTTCACGGCGGTGACCTCGACGGGGTGGACATCGACGACCTCGACCCCGAAGCGCCCGACCCAGACGCGCCCGACCCAGACGCGCCCGACCGCTAGCTAGCTAGCTAGCTAGCCCGCGGCTCGGGGAGGTCACGCCTTGGGGTGGCGCCAGTTCGTATACAGGATGCCGATCAGCCCGAGCGCGATCCCGGCGATACAGGTCCACAGCCACCACGTGTTTCCCGCTTCGGTGAGCGGCGCGATGAAGATCAGCAACACCGCGAGGCCGACGAGCCAGAGCAGGATTCCAATGAGCATCGGCTTGCGGTCATCCGTCTTAACGGCGGGCGGGTCGGGTCGCCGCTCCGAGTCCTTCAGCCACAGGCGCACGAGTACAGGCTATCGCGCTCGGTTTCGATACGCGCCTAGCGGCGCAACTCAACCGGCCTAGCCCAGGTTCTCCACCACGTAGTCGATCGACGCGATGAGCGCCCGAACGTCGTCTGGCTCCACGGCGACGAACGTGGCCACCCGCAGCTGGTTGCGTCCGAGCTTGCGGTACGGGTCGGTGTCCACGATGCCATTAGCGCGGAGGGTTGCGGCGAGGGCTGCGGCATCCACACTCTCATCGAAGTCGATCGTCACGACGACCTGTGACCGGTGGTCGGGGTCGGCGACGAACGGGGTGGCGACGGCCGAGGCATCCGCCCAGTCGTAGAGAGCGGATGACGACTGGGCGGTGCGTGCGGACGCCCAGCCGAGGCCGCCGTTGCCATTGATCCAGTCGACCTGGCTCTCGAGCAGCACCAATGTGGTGATCGCGGGAGTGTTCAAGGTCTGGTTCAGTCGCGAGTTGTCGACGGCGTTCTTCAGCGAGAGGAACTCGGGGATGTAGCGGCCGCTCGCCGCGATGCGCTCCACCCGCTCGATTGCCGCGGGGGAGAACAGGGCGAACCACAGCCCGCCGTCGCTGGCGAAGTTCTTCTGCGGAGCGAAGTAGTAGACGTCGGCCTGAGAGGGGTCGAAGTCGATGCCACCCGCGGCGCTGGTCGCGTCGATCACGGTGAGCGCGCCGGGGGCATCCACTCGAGTGACTGGGGCCATGACTCCGGTGGAGGTCTCGTTCTGCGGCCAGGCGTAGACGTCGATGCCCTCGACGACCTCGATGGATGCCCGGCTCCCGGCCGGCGCGCTGATGATGTGCGGCGCCCGAAGGTGCGGGGCGGCAGCGGCAGCACCGAACTTGGCGCCGAACTCGCCGAACGTGAGGTGCTCACTCCGGTTCTCGATAAGACCGAAGGCCGCGGCATCCCAGAACGCCGTCGACCCGCCGTTGCCGAGCACGACCTCGTAGCCGTCGGGAATGCTGAACAGCTCACCAAGCCCGGAGCGCACGCGGCCGACGAGATCCTTGATCGGCGCCTGCCGATGTGAGGTGCCCAGAAGACCCGCATTGGCGATGAGGTGGTCGAGTTGCTCGCCGCGAATCTTGGATGGCCCGCACCCGAACCGTCCGTCAGCGGGCAGCAACGACGAGGGAATTGTGAGGCTGGGCATAGGGACAATCCTATTCTCTGGCCCGGTTAGGCTTACCTACTATGACGGACCTCGTCGACACCACAGAGATGTACCTGCGCACCATCCTCGACCTTGAGGAGGAGCATATTGTTCCGCTGCGCGCGCGCATCTCCGAGCGACTCGGTCACTCCGGGCCGACGGTGTCACAGACCATCGGGCGCATGGAGCGCGACGGACTCGTGGTCGTCGAAGGTGATCGACATCTCGAGCTGACAGCCCACGGGCGAAGTCGAGCAATAACCGTGATGCGCAAGCACCGGTTGGCCGAGCGGCTGCTGGCCGACGTCATCGGACTGGACTGGGCCCTCGTGCACGATGAGGCGTGCCGCTGGGAGCACGTCATGAGCGAGCAGGTCGAGCGTCGCCTTCTGGTGATGCTCGATCATCCGACCGAGTCGCCGTACGGCAACCCGATCCCGGGCCTCGAGGAGTTGGGGGATGCCCCGGCCCCCGCTTTCATGGACGGTGTCATCAACCTCGTCGAACTGGCGGCTTCAGGGCCGACGAGTGCCGTCATCCGCCGCCTCGGCGAGCCGGTGCAATTCGAGCCAGACCTACTGGCGCAGCTTCAGAATGCGGGCGTTATGCCCGGCGCCACGGCGACCGTTTCGGCCGCCGGATCCTATGTTGTGGTGCAGGTTGAGGGGTTCGGCGACGGCCTGGAACTGCCGGACGAGGTCGCCGTTCACATCTTCGCCGCTCGCTGAGGGTTTACCGAGAGTGTTCGGCCGGGTGTGCGACCAAGAGGACACTTTCCAGACACGTCCCGTACACTCGCACAGTCCTCATCGATCCCAATCGGTCAATAGGACCCTGTGTGAGCGTCTCGTTAACCCGTCTCACCTCAGGTCACACGAATCGATATACGAAACGGATGGGGCAACAACCTAGGGTTGCCGAGACGCAGGAGGCACCACGCTCTTGACATCAGTAGGAACCAATCGCAAGTCCAGCTTTCTCAGCATCGCCGTAACGGCGGTTGTGGTACCCGGATTGTTTGCAACAGTCGCCCTTCCCGCCTACGCCTTCTCGCCCGTCGTCGACACCAGCGGTATCGATGCCAGCCAGGCGCTCCAAGAGTTCAAGACCAGCGAAGCCCAGACCGTGGTCGTGGGCGCGAGCGCAGGGCTCACCGAAATTTCGCGGGATGGCTTTACGGCCACCTCGGCCGCGGAGATGGCACGGGCGGCGATCGCCGTCGAGTACGCCGCGTACTCCGGCCCCAGTGCCGCCGACTTCCTCGCGAACCCGCCGTACCCCAGCTTCAGCCTTGATCAGGTAGCGCAAGTTGCAATGCAGTACCAGGGCGTGCCGTACCGCTTTGGTGGGGCCGATCCGTCGGGCTTCGACTGCTCTGGTTTCGTCATGTTCGTCTACGCGCAGTTCGGTATCGCATTGCCCCACTCGGTAAGCGGTCAGGCTGCCATGGGCACCCCAATTTCACGGGATGCCGCGCTCCCTGGCGACATCGTGACCATGGCGGGGCACAACGGTATCTACCTCGGCGGAGGCACTTTTATCGACGCACCGGACTACGGCCAGGTGCTTCACATCCGGTCGATCTGGACAGACGACTACTACATCTACCGCATCGGTATCTAGGTCGCTCAATTCTCAGTTTGTTCGTCTAGCCTGACGAGGTGATGGGGATCGTTCGGGCAGTTCGCGGCGTGCTGCTTGCAGCATTCGTGGTGTCGACGATTCTCCTCGGTGCCGCCAGCTTTCACGAGATGTCTGGGAGCACGAGCGGCTCAGTGAGTGACGCTCACGCGGTGCTCATGCCGCATGTAGAGCCGATGTCCGCTGGCGGGCCGACGATGTGGCATGGCGATGCGGCCGAGAGTCTGTTCGGCGTGTCGTGTGGCAGCAACTGTGGCAGCCACTCCCTGCTGACGGTCATGTGCGTTGTGGCCGGCGTCGCGATGCTTCTGCTGCTCGCGCTACCGGGGCCGAACGGTGCCAGCCTCTTGCTGACCTGGCTGCGGTTTCGTAATCGCATCATCGGGCGCGCGCTAGCTCCACCCCGAGCCCTGTCGTTGACACAGCTTTCCGTCTGTCGAACCTGATTTCGGGGCGCATTGGCCGCGCGCAGCACCGATCTCACATTCACTTTTCGACAACACGAAGGAAAAAACTCAATGTTCACACGTCGCGCAACTGCGTCACTGGGCGTGCTTCTGGCCGCCCTCACCCTCGCTGCCTGCACAGTTACCGGATCCGGAACGGGTAGTACAGATTCATCGAATCAATCGGCTGAAACCAACGCGGCCGATCAGGGGTTCACCATGGAGATGATCCCGCACCACGAGCAGGCGGTCGAGATGGCCGACATCCTGCTCGCCAAGTCCGGAGTCGATTCTCGAGTGATCGATCTGGCACAACAGATCAAGTCCGCGCAGGGTCCCGAAATTGAGCTCATGAAGGGCTGGCTCGACTCTTGGGGTGTGGGGTCGATGGACGGAATGGATCACGGCGGCATGATGTCGGATGACGACATGGCGGCCCTCGAGTCCGCGTCGGGCGCCGAGGCGTCCGCGCTGTTCCTCAGCCAGATGATCGTGCACCACGAGGGCGCGGTCGAGATGGCCCAAATGGAACTCGACAACGGAGTGAATTCCGATGTTCGGGCACTTGCCGAAGGCATCATCGCGTCACAGACTGCCGAGATCGCCACAATGAAGGAGATTCTGGGGTCTCTCTAGCCACACAGGTCGGCGCGCCAGTGAGAATTGGTGCGCCGACTGTGGGTTAGCCTGTAATCCTCGGAGTCTTCGTGAGTTACGGGAGTGCCACATGTTCAGTAGGTGCGACATCCAAACCGTGGATGCGCGCGCCCACTTCTACATACGGCACAGCAGTCGTGGGAGCGTGATCGTTCACGCCCTCGCACACTAGGCACTGTCATGACGGCAGTGCCTTTTTGTTTGGCCGCAGCTCACCAAAATTCCGGGGTGGTATTCGAACGCCTGCAAGCCGTGCAGGCTCTTTCGAGAGGATGAACGTGCGCACCTTGGTCCTAAATGCGGGGTATGAGCCCCTCGCCGTCGTGAGCTTCAAGCGAGCCCTTGTGCTCGTGATGAACCAGAAGGCGACGATTGTTGCTGCCGATGAGGAGCATCCCGTCTGGGGTAATTCCGGAGCCTGGGATCGCCCGTCGGTGATCATCTTGCGCAACTATGTGCGCATCCCGAGCGGGCGCCATATGCCCGTATCGCGACGGGGGGTGCTGCGTCGCGACAACCACCGCTGCGGCTATTGCGGCAACTCGGCGAACACGATCGACCACGTGCTTCCTCGTTCGCGCGGCGGCAAAGACAGTTGGGAGAACCTGATCGCGTGCTGCCTCAAGTGCAACAACCTCAAGGGCGACCGGACTCCGAGCGAGATGAACTGGACTCTCAAGATGATTCCGCGCCCACCGCACGGAACCGGCTGGCTGTTGCGCGGTATCGAACGCGCCCTCCCCGACTGGGAAGAGTACCTGGCCCCCGCGGCGTAGGCGCTCTGGGCGTCTCAGCCCGAGCCTGTTATGTTGCTGTGACAATTCGACAGGGCGTAGCGGCGTGCCGTACCCTCTAGAAGGCCCTGTTTTGGCCGAAGGGAAGTTCTGCGCGTGGTCCATGATCAGCCATCCAGTGAAATGGATGCCCTGCTGAGCTTTGGCGAACCCGCACCCCAGACGGGCTCGCCTGATGCGGCGGCGGCTCAGCAGTATCGGTCCCGGCGTGAACTTCGGGATGCGGAGGGGCGCTCAGCGCGGCCCATCATTCAGCCCGTCAAACAGACCGTTGTGCAGAACGTTGTGCAGCCCGTTGTGCAGCAGGCGCCGCGCCCAGTGCAGCCCGTGGCGCGACCCGTGGCGCGACCCGTGGCGAAGGCATCCGCTGCTCGTCGCCGGTCACGCAAGAACCCGTTCAGCGTTCTGGCAACGATGGCCGTCGTGGGCGGATTGTTCGCTGTGGCCGGGCTACCGGCGTATGCGCTGCAGACTACGGAGTACGCGGCATCCACAGTGCAGACCGAGGCTAACGCACAAAGTGTCGTCGTCAGCGCGGATGCGGCGGTCACCACGGCGGTGCGCGACGAGTACCATGCGACCACACCCGAACAGCTCGCGGAGATGGAGTCCAACGCACTGCGCGAAGCGAACCAAGCCGCGTATCTTGCATCCGGTGCGCGAGAGCTCGGCGATGACTACCCGTGGCCTTATGAGCTGCGTGACTTCCAAGGCGGTGGGCTCAGCCCGCTCAACTACTACTACCGGGAGTGCGTCGACTTCGTCGCCTGGCGCCTCAACCGCGATCAGGGTTACTACTCGGCCCCGTTCAAGTGGACGTGGTCGACACTGACCCCGAACGGCGGCAACGGTGGCCAGTGGATGTACAACTGGCAGTCGAAGGGATGGCCGGTCTCGAAGACCCCCATCGTCGGTGCCGTTGCCTACACCGGCGGAAACCACGTTGCCTACGTGAAGAGCGTGAACGCGGACGGAACGGTCACCATCGAGGAATACAACTGGGTACCGGGTAAGTACAGCCAGCGCACCATCCCGGCGTCGTCGGTTGTTGCGTTCCTGTACCCGCCGACCTAGCACGCTCGACGGGACTGGCTCGGGCACTAGGCCTTTGTTGTCGCCGCGCATCCCTTCAGCTCTGTTTTCGTTGACATTCAAGTAAAAAGTTGAATAATGGTGTCATGGCCTTTGCCGTGACTGACACGTTCGCCGCACTCGGCGACCCGGTGCGATCAACGATCGTCGACCGGCTGGCTGGGTCGGATGCCACAGTTGGCGAACTCGCCGCGCTTTTCGCCATCTCTTTCCAAGCTGTATCGCAGCACCTCGGTGTGCTTGAGCGAGCCGGGTTGGTCTCGCGACACCGCGAGGGACGCACGCGGCGGGTGCGGCTCGAGGCCCAACCGTTGGATGACTCGCTGCGGTGGATGGAAACCCGAAAGCGTCAGCTAGAGGAGCGGTATAGCAGGCTCGACACTGTGCTTGCCCGCGTCGCGAGCATGACGGCAACCACCGAGGAGCACGCATGACAACGCACGAATCAGAGCACCCGGCCCTCACGCTACATACGCGGGTTGGTGAGCAGAGTGTGACGCATCGGCGCGAGTTTGCCGCCCAAGCCGCAAGCGTGCAGCGAGCCCACACCGACCCTGACCTCTTCGGCCAGTGGATGGGGCCGGCGGGAACAACGGTTCGCTTCGATCGTTTTGACGCGGCATCCGGTGGCGCCTTCCGCTACGTCGTGGAGGCCTCGAACGGCGATGGCTGGGCGTTCCGTGGCTCGTACCACTCGGTCACGCCTGGCCACATTGTGCACACCTGGGAGTTCGAGGACGAGCCGGGAGTCACCCTCGAGACCCTGACCTTTATTGACATCGGTGCCGGGCGAAGTGCACTCGAAGTGACATCGACCTACACGTCGAAGGAGGCCTGCGACGCGATGCTCGCATCGGGAATCGATGCCGGGATGGACGAAAGCTTCGATCGCCTCGACGCGATGCTGCAGTCTGCCGCGGGGGGTTAGGCGCTTAGGCGGCTAGGTGCTTACGCGGCTGGGCCGCTGGGTCAGCGCACCGGCAGCCCGCTCGGATCCACAGTCTGAGCGAAGAACAGGTGCCAGCCCAGCCACCACCAGAACACGACGATCGTCATGCGCGCGGCGCGGGATGCCAACACCCGGTCGAATAGATCGCTCGCGGGGGCGAGCTGGCCGGGTTCGCGTCGCGCCACGAGCTCGATCGCGACGAGGGCGATCGCAAAGAGCAGAAAGCCGCCGGCGCTGAGCGTCACTTGGTCACCATCCTGCGCAGGAAGAAAACGCCGAACGCGACCCACGCGGCCGCGAGCACAACCGTGCCCACCGGCTGGTCGGCGAGCGGGTCGAGCAGGTCGCTGAGCGCTGGGTAAGTTTCACGGCCTCCCGAGGTGAATGTTCCGAGGAGGTACATGGTGAGTTCCCACACGCACGCGGCAAGGGCGACGACCGACCACACCATTCCTGCCCGCCGAGTCGGGGTGGTCCAGATGTCGCGGTTGCCCGGAGCGCGGTTCGGCCAGGCGATGACCACGGCGCCGACTCCAATCGCGACGATGAGGATGCCCACCACGATTCCGTGCCGCGGGGCGAGGATGAGCACGGCGGCGACCGCGGCCGCGATCGGCAGCAGCAGGGCGAGGCGCGGTGCGCGGTAGGTGCGCTCGGAGCGCGGCAGGATGCCCGTGGCATCCATCACCAAGGCGATCGCAACGACGGTGAAAATCACACCGTCGATGGTGGCGGCGCGAAAAAATTGCACCCCCGCGATGAGGCCCAGCACGACAATCCACCCGACAGTGGCGAGTCGCCCCAGCCAGGCGCGCTTGTTTCGTTCCACGGTTTCGAGGCTACTCGTCCGGCCCGGCTAAACTGATGCGGCCAGCCTCTGTAGCTCAATGGAAGAGCAGTTCCGTCCTAAGGAAACGGTTGGGGGTTCGAGTCCCTCCAGGGGCACTTCGGATTCCATCCCAAATCCCTTATAAACACTGGGATGCAGCGGCTCTCGGCAGCCGCCCCTGGTGCGTTTGCCCACATTTTGCCCACACTTCAGGGATGAGTCTCTGACTCAAGGGACGCTTTGAGGCCCTTTCCCCTCACGGA
>JBBQZJ010000012.1:0-16310 GCA_038207805.1 Actinomycetales bacterium
TCGACGCCGATCGCAGCGAGAATCGAAGCACCAAGGCCGACGGATGCCACGGCACCGGCCATCCCGAATACCGCGCCGGCCGCGGCCAACACCACCACTTTCGCGCCGAGAACAACGCCACGACGCGGCTGGGCTAGGAACGTCGGCGTGAGTGTCTGGTAGCGCATCTCACCGGTGACGGCGAGCGCCCCGAGAATCAGAGGGAGAACATAGCCGACCGCGGTAGCCGTGCTGTAGACGAGGGGTGGTACTGAGGATGGCGGCAGCTGCGGCACACCCTGTGTGCCACCGAGTTGATCGCCGAGGCCGCCAAAGAGACCAGCGAGCAGAGCCGCGGTGAATCCGACGTAACCCATCAGAACGAGTAGCAAAATCCACCACATCCGCACGGAAAGAAGTTTGAGGGTCTCGCTTCGAATTGCGGCGATCATGCCGAGTCCCCCGCGCCAACCAACTCAAGAAACACGTCTTCAAGCCCGGGCCGCTCGGATGTCAGCATGCTCAGTGCGATCCCCGCACGGAGCGCCAGAGCACCCACCTCTTCTGCGCTCGCCCCGGTCACCACAAGACCTCTGTCGGTGGTATCGACGGTGTTCCCCGCCGCGATGAGCGCGGACCGCAGGCGATCACGTTCGGGCGAGTCGGCTCGCACGACGGCACCGGATTCGAGGCCCGCCAGCGTGCCGTCGAATACCGAGACACCCCGATTGATGATGACGACCCGGTCGACGGTGTGCTCGACTTCCGCTAACAGGTGACTGGAGATCAATACTGTGCGGCCCTCCGCGGCGAGAGCCCGAAGAAATCCGCGCATCCATCGAATACCCTCGGGGTCGAGACCGTTGGTGGGCTCGTCCAGCACGAGCACTCCTGGGTCCCCGAGCAGGGCGAACGCTAGTCCGAGTCGTTGGCGCATCCCTAGCGAGTATCCGCCGACCCGGCGGTCGGCATACTCCGCCAGCCCCACCTGGTCGAGCACTCGTTGTACTCGCTCTGCTCGGATGCTCGCGGCGGCCGCATAGACGCGCAGATGGTTTCGAGCAGTGCGGCCCGGGGCGAAACTGGATGCCTCAAGTGCAGTACCCACCGTCGCCAGCGGTTCAGCGAGATCCCTGTAGGCGATGCCGCCGAACGTGGCGGTTCCCGACGTCGGACGCACGAGGCCGAGAAGCATTCGCAGGGTGGTCGTCTTGCCAGCGCCATTGGGTCCGAGAAACCCGGTGACCTGTCCCGGTTCGACGTCGAACGCCAGATCCGTTACGGCTGCGACGGCGCCAAAAGACTTTGATAGCTCTCGCAACTCGATACTAGTTTTAGTTCTAGTTCGCATAGAACAATCCTATCTGCTAGTCGAGCGACCAGTCCACCCGGGGCGACCCCTGAGCCATGAGAAGTTCGTTGGCGCGACTAAATGGGCGCGAGCCGAAAAAGCCGTTGTGAGCCGAGAGGGGACTGGGGTGCGCAGAACGAATGATCGCAGTGTCGCCCAGCAGCGGCGCGAGAGCTGCGGCATCCCGCCCCCAAAGGATCGCGACGAGCGGTCCACCGCGCGCGACAAGAGCGCGGATCGCGGCATCCGTGACCTCCTCCCACCCCTGTCCTCGATGTGAGCCCGATGCGCCAGCCCGCACCGTGAGCACTCGGTTGAGCAACATCACACCGTGCTCGGCCCATGGAGTCAGATCGCCATGCTCCGCCGGCGCTATACCGAGGTCATCGTGCAGTTCACGGTAGACATTGGCGAGGCTTCGGGGAATCGGTCGGACACCCCGATCGACCGCAAACGCGAGACCGACCGGATGCCCGGGCGTCGGATACGGATCCTGCCCCACTATTAGCACCCGCACCCGGTCGAGGGGGTAGCTGAACGCCCGCAACACCTGTGACCCCGACGGAAGGTAGGGGCGACCCGCCGTCGTCTCGCAGCGCAGGAAGTCGCCGAGAGCGGCGATTCGGTCGGCAACCGGTGCCAGAGCGGATGCCCACCCGGGGTCGAGTAGCTCGCTCAGCGGCCGCGGTGCACGATTCTCGTCCGGCATAGGCCCAACGGTAGCCGTTGGATGAATTCGTGCTGGTCGAATTGTCGACGAGGCGGATAGAGTCCGTTCATGTCTATGGTGCGCGGCAAGGCGGGGGCGATCACCTTCGGCCTCGTGGGATACCTGTTCCTCGTCGAGCTGGTTAGCGGGATCCTGCAAGGGTTCTACGTTCCGCTGATACCCGACCTCGTCAGGCACTTGGGAATTCGAGACGCCGATTTCAACTGGTTCGAGGCGTCTCAGCTGCTGTTGAGCGCGATCGTTGTGCCGATTCTCGCGAAACTCGGCGACATGTATGGCCACAAGCGCATCCTGCTCATCTCGACGGTGCTCACGGCGGGCGCGACCTGGTGGCTCGCCTTCACCGGCGACTTCACGATGTTCCTCATCGCCTGGACGCTGCAGGGGTTTTACGTCGTGTGGCTGCCATTAGAGGTAGCCCTAATCTTTGACCGCGGCCGCGTCACCGGTCGTGGTGCGTCTCAGACAAGAAGGGCCGCGGGATATCTCGTCGTTGCGTTGGAGGCCGGAGCTATCATCGGCGCGCTCAGCGCCGGACGTATCTTCAAGGCCCTGGGCCAAGACGTTCAGACCACCCTGCTATTCCCCGCTGTTGCCGTGACTCTCGTGTTTTTCGTGATTCTCTTCGGCGTTCCCGAATCCACTCCGGTGCCGGGGCGCACACTCGACTACCGCGGGTTCGCGCTCTTGACTCTCGGCCTGCTCTTCATTACCTCGGGGTTGACCTTCCTGAAGATCAACATCGAACGCGGCGACATCTGGTGGCCCATAGCTCTCATGGTTGTGGGCGTGCTCACGTTCATTCCGTGGACCCGGTTCGAGCTGAAGCAGAAGGACCCGGCAATTGACCTGCGTGTTCTGAAGCAGCCGAACATGTGGCCGGTGCAACTCACGGCGGGGCTGGTCGGCATCAGCCTCCTCGGAGCTCAAGCGCCGCTGGCCACCTTCGCGGGAACCGACCCGATCAACGGCTACGGTCTGGGGATGCCCGCCGAAGATATCTCGAACATCATCGGCGCCTACCTCGTGTCGATGATCGTCGGGGCGCTGTTGTTTCCGCGGGTATCGAAATGGTCGAGCCCGCGGATTGCGCTCATCATCGCGACCTTCTTCGTCGCGACCGGATACTTATTGTTTCTCGTGAACCACGACACAATCATCGGCACCTTCGTGAACATGGCGATCGCCGGGCTGGGGTCTGGCGCCCTTGTGGGTGCCCTGCCGGCGGCGGCAGCTGCAGCAGCACCGCGAGGTCAGACCGGAATCGCAACCGGCCTCACCAACACGACGAAAACGATTGGTGGATCGTTCGCATCGGCGACCTTCGCGATCGTGCTCGCTTTCGGCGCGGCGGGTGCGGTCACCGCAACGGCATCGAGTTTGCTGGGGTACCTGACCGTGTTCGCCATCTGTGGAATCGGCGCACTGGTAGCGGCCGTGCTGCTCTTCTTGGTGCCCAAGCTCGCGTTCGCCGATGTCGACGAAGCGTTGGTCGCTGACGGCCGCAGCGATGCCTAACCTGACACAGCGCTTCCGCGAACTTTCGACGCCCCACCTCGCTGATGCCTGCCTGCGTCTGGGGGTTGAAGTGCGCTGCGCGCCGACCACTATCCAGGCTATGACTGCCGGTACCCGGCTAGTCGGACGAGTGCTGCCGGCACGACACAGCGGAAGCGTTGATGTCTTCCTCGAAGCAATCGAGTCAGCCCGGCCCGGCGATGTGCTCGTTGCCGACAACCGCAATCGCGTCGACGAGAGTTGCATCGGCGACCTCATGGCGCAGGAAGCACACACCGCGGGACTCGCCGGGATCGTCATTTGGGGGCTGCACCGTGATACCTCAGAGATCAGGGAGATCGGCATCCCCCTGTTTAGCTGTGGCAGCATCCCCACTGGTCCTCTGGCGGCGGAGTCCCGAGTGCCTGCCGCGCTTGTGTCGGCCCTCATCGGGCAGTGGTCTGTCGACTCGACCGATCTCGTGGTGGCGGACGACGATGGGGTGCTGTTTCTTCCGCTAGAGCGTGCCGACGAACTCTTCACCATTGCGGAGGGCATCCGCGACACCGAGCGGCAGCAGGCGCAGCGGATCGCCGCAGGTTCGACGCTGCGCGACCAGGTGCGATTTGGCGAGTACCTCGCGGCCCGAGAGTCGAATCCAGCCCTGACTTTTCGCGAGCATCTGCGGGGCGTTGGCGGGGAGATCGAGGTCTAGACGCGTGGTCGCAACTCGCCGCGCATGACTTTGTGCGGCGCCGCTTGGGCCACGGGCTTCACCGTCACCAGATCGAGGTTGACGTGGTGCGGCAACTCGAGAGCGTGCACGATTGCCTCGGCAATGTCGTGCGCGACGAGCGGATTGGGCACGTTGTCGTAGGTGGCGTCTGCCTTGGCTTGATCTCCGCTGAACCGCACGAGCGAGAACTCTTCGGTCTTGACCATGCCGGGCGCCACCTCAATGACCCGGATCGGCTCGCCCGCAAGCTCCAGTCGAAGCACCGCGGTGATCGCGTGCTCCGCGAACTTGGCGGCGTTGTACCCGGCGCCGCCCTCGTAGACAACGTGGCCGGCAATCGAGGTGATCATGACGATGTCGGCACTCGCGCCGGGACGGATGCCCGCGCGCAGCAATGGCAAGAGCGCACTGGTCACCCGCTGTGTTCCCACAACGTTGACATCGAACATGCGCAGCCAATCTTCGGGATCCGAGTTCTCGACGCTCGCCATGCCGAAGGCACCGCCGGCATTGTTGACAAGCGCGTGGATGGGGCCGAGGCCCGCGAGATAGTCGCGCAGGGCATCCACGTCTGCCTGGCTGGTGACGTCGGCGACAAACACGTCTGCGCCGGTCTCGGCCGCGAGGGTGCTGAGCCGATCGGCTCGACGGGCCACCCCGACGACCTCCCAACCCCGCGCGCGCAGCAGGCGAACTGTTGCAGCGCCGATTCCCGAACTGGCTCCGGTAACAACCGCGCGTCTGAGTGTCATAAGACCAAAGTAGCGCGGGTAAGGTTATGCCGATGACTGAGCAGGGCACCGCGATCGCTCCGACCCGCGCAGCACGAGTCCCGTTCTGGGACAACGCGCGGTTCGTCTGCGTGACGCTCGTCGTGATCGGGCACGGGATTCAACGGCTGACTGCGGATTCCGACCCCGCGCTGTCGATCTATCTCTTCATTTTCGCCTTCCACATGCCGGCGTTTGCAATCATTTCCGGATACTTCTCGAAGTCAGACCCGCCCAACCGGCAACAGCTCACCAGAGTGATCACAGACATCGTGCTGCCCTACCTGATCATGGAATTCATCTGGTCGGTGGTGAAATTTCTGGCCCAGGGCACGATCGATTTCAACCCGACCACCGCCAGCTGGACCCTGTGGTTTTTGCTGGCGCTCGCGATCTTTCGGCTCGTCTTGCCCTACCTCGCGTTGCTCAAGTGGCCGCTGCTGTGGGCAGTGCTCGCCTCGGTCGGCGTCGGGCTTTATGCCAACGTCGACAGCACTTTCTCGCTGGCGAGAGCGATAGCAATTCTGCCGTTCTTCGTCCTGGGCTGGAAACTTCGCGAGATCGGCCTCATGGATCGGTGGATGTCGGCCGGCGGGATCGTGTGGTGGGTACGCGGTGCAGCGGCCCTCGTTTTGGGCGGATGGCTCGTAGTCGCCCTCGTCTTCATCGAACCGTTCCGAGAGTTTCGTCTTGCGCGTTGGTTCTTTTTCGATCTCGGCTACACAGCACTGGGTCAAGATCAGTGGTGGGCCGGATTCGTGCGGCTGGGGTTTCTTGTGCTTGCCGTGGTGCTTAGCGCAGCCCTGTTTGCCCTTGTGCCGCGCAGGCTGACCTGGTTCACCGATTTCGGCCAAGCGACGATGTACGTCTACCTGTTGCACACTTTTGTGCTCTACCCCGTGCGCGAATCTGGCGTACTCGGCGGCGCACACAGTTCGAACATGTGGTTGGCAAGCATGATCCTCGCCAGCGTCGCACTGTCCCTAGCCCTGTCCAGCCCGATTGTTCGCCGGGTGTTCCGGCCGATCATCGAGCCGAGGCCCCGCTGGCTGTTCCGCGAAACGACGTAGCCAGCGCGGCCCCGACCCCGGGCAGCGCTAATGCAGTGCGACTCGCTTGGGCAGCGCGAACACGAGCACGAAAGCGACGAACGCGAGCACAGCGCTCACTCCCATCGCGGGAGTTGCCGCCTGACCGAAAGCCGACGGCAAGTCCGCCGGTCCGGCGATTGTGCCGATGTTTCCGAAGAACACCGAACCGATAACGGCGATCCCGGCAGCTGCGCCGATCCGCTGCATGGTGCCGATCACCCCGCTCGCCGCCCCGGCCTCGGTGCGGTCGACCGTCGCAACGATGAACCGCGCGTTCGGCGCAATGAACAAGCCACTACCCAAGCCGGCCACGAGCAACGGACCCAGCAACGCCCAGTTCGTTAGATCTGCGATCGGCACCACCAGGAGCAACACAAAGAGCACCGCGAGCCCGACCGTGAGCATCCCGACGCCAATGACCAACACGGTGCGACCCAGGCGCTGCGCGAGCCGATCGCTCTGGCTGGCGCCAATAATGTTGCCGATCGCGAAGGGCACGGATACGAATCCCGTTTCGAGAGCCGTATGTCCGAGTCCGGCCTGCCAGAGCAACGAGATCGTGAAGAAAATGCTCGTAAACGAGGCAAAAAACACCAGGGCAAGAATCGTGCCCCCGGTGAACGACGGATGCGAGAAGAGGTGCGGGGGCACCAGCGGCTCGCGACCGGCGGCAGCCACTCGCCGCTCCCAGAGAGCAAATGCGAAGATCAGCAGCACCCCGCCGCCGACCGAGAGATACGTCCAGAGCGGCCAACCCTCATCCTGACCCTGGATCAGCGGCACGAGGATCGCGACGAGCGCGCCGGCCAGCAAGACAAGACCAATGAGGTCGGTCGAAGCACGCTTACCTTCGGCACCACTGGGCAGCAGAACAGCGGCAGCGACGAGAACGGCGACGCCGATCGGAAGGTTCACCGCGAAGATCCATCGCCACCCGGTCGCCTCACCGAGTGCCTGGATGATGACCCCTCCAACGAGCGGCCCAAGCGCCGAGGACACCCCAATGACGGCGCCCATGATCGCGAACGCCTTGCCTCGAGAGAGGGGCGGGAACAGCAACTGGATGAAAGCGGTCACCGGCGGGAAGAAGATGCCACCACCGAGTCCTTGAACAACCCGAGCGACGATCAGCTGGATGTCGTTCTGCGCGAGCCCACACGCCACGCTGGCCGCCGTGAAGATCGCCAGCCCGGTGAAGAATACCCATTTGTGGCCGAAGCGGTCCCCAATTCGTCCCGCGGGGATGAGGACGAGCCCGAACGCAAGAGCGTAGCCGGAGATGATCCACGAAAGGGTCGACTCCGAGGCATCCAAACTCGTGCGAATTGTGGGAAGCGCGACGTTCACGATCGTCGTGTCGAGCAGTGACATGAACATGCCGCCGAGAAGCACAACGAGTGCGAGCCACGCGGTGCGGGGCACCGCGGGGGCGGCCGAGGGCGATTCGGTTTGTGACACGTGAGTCCTTTCAGGACAGTTCGGTGGGTCAAGCGTGCGGCAAGCACAAGGGATAAGTTACGCCGTATTTCGGGCGTCCTTTGCGCGATGGATGACGGCTCCTAGGCTCGACGACAGAGGGCACCCGCCCGCCCCAGATTTCCGCCACCAATTCAAGGAGTCCCCATGTCCGACTGGAAGTTTGAAACCAAGCAGGTCCACTCCGGCGCCCAGCCGGACCCGACCACCAACGCTCGCGCGACGCCGATCTACAAGACGACGTCCTACGTCTTCAACGACACCGCGCACGCCCAGAACCTTTTCGCACTGGCAGAGTTTGGAAACATCTACACCCGCCTGATGAACCCCACCACCGACGTGGTGGAGCAGCGAGTCGCGGCACTTGAGGGCGGCACGGCCGCGCTCGCAGTGGCGTCCGGTTCGTCGGCGATCACCTATGCGATCCTCAATATCGCAGGCTCCGGCGATCACATCGTGTCGTCGTCGTCGATCTACGGCGGAACGTACAACCTGTTCAAGTACACGCTGGCAAAGCTCGGCATCGAGGTCACGTTCGTCGAGAATCAGGACGATGAGGCCGAGTGGGCCGCCGCCGTTCGACCGAACACAAAGGCATTCTTTGCGGAGACGATCGGCAACCCGAAGATCAACATCCTCGACATCGAGCGGGTAGCCGATGTCGCGCACTCCAACAACCTTCCGCTCATTGTCGACAACACAATCGCAACGCCGTACCTGATTCGTCCCTTCGAGTTCGGCGCCGACATCGTGGTGCACTCAGCAACGAAGTTCCTCGGCGGACACGGCACTGTCATTGCCGGCGTGATCGTCGACGGCGGCAAGTTCCCGTGGACGAAGAACGCCGACAAGTTTCCCGGACTCACCGAGCCCGACCCGAGCTACCACGGCGCCAGCTACACGACGGTGCTGGGCGACGCGATCGCGTACGTCATCAAGATTCGCGTTCAGTTGCTGCGCGACACCGGTGCGGCGATCTCTCCCGACAGTTCATTCGCCCTAATCCAGGGCATCGAGACCCTGAGCCTGCGCATCGAGCGTCACGTGCAGAACACTCAGGCGATCGCGGAATGGCTCGAGGGGCACCCCGACGTGGCATCCGTCAACTACTCGGGACTGCCCTCCAGCCCCTGGTACGCGGCCGCCAACAAGTACGCCCCCAAGGGCGTCGGTGCTGTGGTCTCGTTCGAACTCAAGGGCGGTGTGGATGCCGGCAAGGCGCTTGTCGAGAATGTCGAGCTCTTCAGCCACCTCGCCAACATCGGCGACGTGCGCAGCCTTATCATCCACCCGGCGTCCACAACGCACTCCCAGCTCACCCCGGAGCAGCAGCTCACGACTGGCGTCACGCCGGGCCTCGTTCGGCTGTCGGTCGGCATCGAGAACATCGATGACCTCAAGGCCGACCTCGAGACGGGGCTTGCCGCTGCTCGCAAGGTAGTGGCCGCTAACGCCAGCGCCTAGTCGCCCAGTTCGACAGGAGGCGGGGCTCAGCATTGCTGGGCCCCGCTGTGCTGTGCCGTAACAAAGACCGAGACGACTCGGTGCA
Source organism: Actinomycetales bacterium (assembly GCA_038207805.1). GTDB lineage: Bacteria > Actinomycetota > Actinomycetes > Actinomycetales > Microbacteriaceae > Rhodoglobus. Next base: position 9,180 of record JBBQZJ010000012.1, read on the forward strand.
TCGACGATACTTGAGTCGACATGGATTGGCAGACCTCCGAGGACACAGTTCCCTCGGCCTTCACAACCGAGGCAGACGCGCGTTCACTGCTCGGTAAGCCGCCTGCTACCGGCGCGTGGCGCGAGGGAGACCCGGCAGGCAATCGTCAGTTTGCCTCAATCGGTCCACTGGCCCTAGAGCGCGGGGGCGAATTGCCGTCGGTGCGTGTCGCGTACGAGACCTTTGGCACGCTCAACGCAGATAGATCGAATGCGATTCTCGTGGTGCACGCTTTGACCGGCGACAGTCATCTGATCGGCAATCCCGGAGCCGGGCATCCGACCGCGGGCTGGTGGTCGGGAATCGTCGGCCCAGGTAAGGCTCTCGACACCGACACATGGTGCGTCATTGCACCCAACATGCTTGGCGGTTGCCAGGGCACGACGGGACCGGCCTCCCATGCCCCTGACGGCCGCGAGTGGGGTTCGCGGTTTCCGTTCGTTACGATCCGAGATCAGGTCGAGGCGCAGGTTGCGCTCTCCAACGAATTGGGAATCGAGCGGTGGGCGGCCGTCATCGGGGGTTCCATGGGTGGCATGCAGTCGCTGGAGTGGGCGGTCGGGCATCCGGAGCGACTCGAGCGGGTGGCCGTACTCGCGGCCCCCGCACTCTCGAGTGCCGACCAGATTGCGCTCAACTCGGTGCAGCTGGAAGCGATTCGCATGGACCCGATGTACGCCGCGGGCGACTACTACGATTCCGCTGACGGGGAGGGTCCACATCGGGGTCTGGCGCTGGCTCGTCGTATGGCTCTGCTGAACTATCGTTCGCCGACCGAGCTGAACGACCGCTTTGCCCGAAGCGCACAGAGCGGCCTGAGCCCGCTGGGGGGCGGCGGTCGCTACGCGGTCGAGAGCTATCTTGATTTTCACGGCAACAAGTTCACCCGACGATTCGACGCCAACAGCTATCTCACGCTCGTCGAGGCGATGAGTTCACACGACGTCGGTCGAGGCAGGGGCGGCATCGCCCAAGCACTCGCGCAGGTCACAGCGCGAGCGCTCATTCTCGGTATCGACAGCGACCGGCTTTTCCCCGTGCCCGATCAGGAGCACCTTGCGCGCCTCATTCCGACGAACATCGACAACGATGTGCCTCTGGTCATTTCCTCCCCGTTTGGGCACGACGGGTTTCTCATCGAGGACGAACTTGTCGGCGCGCAATTGACCCGACTGCTTGCGAGCTGACGTGCGCTGGGTTGCTGTCCCTCTGGTCGGTCTGCTTCTGGCCGGGTGCGCTACCCCATCGCCCGTTGTGCTTCCCGCCGGGGTGACGGTAACGGCGTATCAGGGTCGGTTCGACCGGGCAGAACGGCAACTCGAATTGAAGGTGGCCAACGGGTCGGATGCCGTGCTCACGGTAACCGGGGCATCGTTCGACTCGACGCGATTCATGGCTCCAGCGCAGTGGGACCGCAGCCAGGACATCCCGGTCGGCTCCGCGCGAGACCTGCGCGTGCAACTGGGCGAACCGCAGTGCGATCCTTCCATCGAACGCGATGAGGTGGTTCTTCACTTCACGCTTGCCGATGGCACCACCGGAACGGCGCGCCTCAGCATCGATGACACCTCCGCGATCGACGCGATTCACGCCGAAGATTGTCTTATTGAGGCAACGGCCGCAGTCGCGACTCTTGTTCCTGGCGCCCGTCTCGAGTGGACACCGGGTGCTCACCTTCCCGCGAGCCTCGAGATCATCGTGTCTCCCACGGGAGCCCCCGGGTCGATACGCATTAGCGAAACCAGAGCGACCGTGTTGTTGAGTCTGGTCGACGACAGCGGAGCTGTCGTATTTTCCCAACCCGAAGACGTACTGGTCGACGCGGGCACGCCGCCCGCGGTAATCATGTTGCGGCTCGTACCCGCGCGGTGCGACCCGCACGCGGTGGCCGAGGACAAGCGCGGCACCATCTTCCCGCTTCACGTTCTCACCTCCGATGGCCAGACCGGCGACGTTGTCGTGGCGGTCGGCGATGCGGTTCGTGGGGAGCTATACGCGTTCTACGGCGACTATTGCGGACTGCCGTAGCGGCCCACCGCAAGAAATTCGCCGGGTTGGATCTCCAAAAACGCTCGGCGCGGCGCGATGGGTTACCCCCTAATGTGGGCCACGGTGTGGAAACATAACTACACATGGATCTCATCGCCAAGGAGCGGGATCGGCTGCTCCAGCGCACCGCGCGAACCTACGGCCTGAGCTTCACCATTGTCTCGTTACTCTGCCTCAGCATCCCCGGATCGATCGATGCCGCCGCCTACTTTCTCTGCGTGCCGCTGTACGCCATTCTGGCGTTCAGCCAGTACCGACTAGGGGTGAGTCGCTCGATCTTGTGGGTCATTTCGGGCCTCGGAGCGGGCTTGGCGGCGATCATTCTCATCGCCGTGGTTACTCCGGGCGGACCCAGCTCGGCTGGCGTGATCGCGGCAATTCAGTTGGGCGCTGCCTCACTGGGCGGCTATGCGATTGTGCTCACCACCACAACTCGTCGTCGGGCAGCACTCGTGGCGGCATTCTTCGCGGTGAGCGCGCTCACGGCCGTCACGCTCGCACCGGTCAGCGCCCCCATTCGAACGATTCCCGTGCTCGTGCTCGGCTGGACGCTGGCCGCGATCATCGGATTCTGGATCAGTGCCGGGGTGCCGCAAGCCGCACGGAGAATCGCGAGTATCGGGCGCGCCCATCGGGCAGAGCGCCAAGCAAGCGAGACCGAAGCCCAACGGCGTCAGGGGGCTCGGCTCCTTCACGACACCGTTCTTGCGACACTGACCCTTCTTGCCCATTCCGGGGTGGGAGTCACGCCCGAATCGATGCGCCAGCAGGCCGCAGACGATGCTCGACTACTGCGCCAACTCCGCCTTGGCGCGACACCGGCACCCCAGTCATCCGGCAACTACAACCTCGAACGGGTCGAGGACACCGTGCTCGGAACGACTTTGGAGTCGGTCAAGCAACGCTTTGGGCGCATGGGGCTGGAGGTCAGTTGGCACGGCACCGGCCAGGTTCTGCTGCCGAGCGACGTTCTCGACGCGTTTCTTCTCGCCCTGGCCGAGTGTCTGGAAAACGTGCGCAGGCACTCCGGGGTCACCGAGGCGCATGTCACGATCACCGACGACGAGACAACGGTTCGGGCATTGATCACGGACGCTGGCGTCGGATTCATCCTCGACGACGTCGACTCCGCCCGCCTTGGCTTCAAGGACTCGGTCGTCGCTCGTCTCAAAGAAGTCGGCGGCCGCGCACGCCTCTTCTCGTCGCCGGGGTCGGGTACCACCGTTGTTCTTGAGGTGCCGCGATGAATCTTCCCGAGGAGAACACGCTCGGAGCGATCGTTGGTGCTCCGTGGCGTCGACGTGAAGCGGATGCCACCCGCCGGGTCATCCGTGCGGCTACTCCGCAACGCTCCAGCCTGGGCACCGGTTTCATCGGGATCGGGGCGGCCGTAGTTGTCGCGCTCCGATCGATCTACGGCATCGTCTGGTTCGTTACCCTCTGGCCCACCTACCCGGACCCGCTGCCGGCGCTGCTGGCGTGGGTCATCCTGATCGCCACGACCATTGCAACATTCATCACTGCCCGGGTTATCGCCGATCAACTCTCCAACTGGATGTACGCGGTATTTCTCTTCGGCGTCGGTGCGGCATTCGTGCTCGACCTGTACGCGGTATGGCAAATGAACGACATCGGCCGCAATGCGACCGCCGCAATCACGGCAGGAACGTCCTTGCTGGTCATCGTTACCCTGCGCCCGCCCCGCGATATCCTCATCCCGGCGGGGATTCTTGGCACAGCGCTTGCTGCCTCGATACTGCTCACGACCCGGCCAAATCCGGACGACTTCGCCGCGCAGCTGTCGGCTCTCGCGTTCACGGTGCTGCCAGCAATACTGGGGGTAGTGGTAGTCAACGGCTTCCGAAGACTGGTTCAGGTCGAACTCGATCGGGTACTCGTGCAGAGTACGGTTTCCGCTCCCCGCTTCGCCGTCGGGATGATGGCGTCCGAGGAGTTGGCGCGTTTGGACCTCGCTGCGGAGGAACTGCTCGATTCGGTAGCCACCGGAAAGACCAAGCTTCCGCTCGACCCCAAGACCGCCTCCGTTGCGGCGACTCTCGCCACGGAGTTGCGGCTGCATTTGATCGAGGGGCGGCGGGAAACCTGGCTGTATCACGCGGTCACGGAATCGGATCTGCTCGGCAAATCCGTAACCCTGACCGACAAGGGCAGCCTTGCCGGGCTGCTCGATCCTCAGCAGCGCGACGGACTGCTCTCCATGGCATGGCTCCTCGTGAGCGACCCCGGCAAGCGCAATTCGAGCCGAACCGTTCAGCTGCAACTCGGCCCGGTGACCACTGCCATCGAGGGCGGTAGCGCGCACCAGATAACCGTTCCGATCGTGATTACCACGACCGGGGTGCCTCGAAATCGCGTCGATCCGGCGACGTGGGAGGCCATCGGCCGTGTGGGGCAGTACAGTGACTCCACTCAGAACTCGAGCCTGCGGGTCGACATCGCGTGCGTCGTCGACAACCCGGCTGATCAGTAGACCTCTAGCATCGACAACAAGACAAAGGACTATCCGTGACCGACATGACCACCATCAGACTTGCAATCGTCGACGACCACCGGATGCTCCTCGGAGCGCTCACCGAGTGGATCAGGAACGCGGCATCCGACATCGATATGGTGGTAGCAGTGCCCACCTGGCCGGAGTTGACCATTCACCCCGAGTTCCCCGTCGATGTCGTGCTGCTCGATCTCGACCTCAAAGACAACATCCCCGTTTCATTGAAAATCAACACCTTGAAGACGATGGGTGTGCGGGTCGTCCTCATGAGCACGTACTCGGAGCCCAACGTCGTGCGTGAAGCACTCGCCTCGGGCGCGCTGGGCTACATCGTCAAGAGTGAGGATGCGGGCATGATCGTCGAGGCGATCCGCGCTGCTTCGAAGGGCGAGCCTTTCGTGTCGGCGGAGCTCGACCTCGCCCTCAACGCCGGCGAGGTCGGCGGTTCACCGAAACTCAGCGCTCAAGAACGTCGCGTGATGGCTTTGTACGGCGGCGGTGAGCCGGTGAAATCGGTCGCTTTCCAGCTCAGCATCTCGGAAGAGACGGCAAAGAGCTACCTCAAGCGCATCCGCGAGAAGTATCGCGTGGCTGGCTTCGATGTTGGCACCAAGGTCGCACTGCGCAAGCGGGCGATCGAGGACGGCATCCTCGTTGAGTCTGACCTACCTCGCAACTTCTGACCTACCGCACAACTTCTGAGCGACGCCGATCAAGGGTGAGACTCAGGAGCGCGAACAGTGCACCAACCGCGCACAATCCCAGCCCCACCCAACTCGGGGACAGATAGCCTAGGCCGGCCGCAATCGTGAGCCCGCCCAAGGCGGCACCGACCGCGTTTCCGATGTTGAGAGAGGCGTGGTTAATTGCGGCGGCGAGCGATTGCCCATCTCCGGCGACATCCATGAGCCTGGTCTGGATGGCTGGCGACAGCCCGGACGCGGCCAGTCCCACCAGAAAGAGCGAGACGAACATGGTCGCCATGATGTGATGATCGGCGGCGCGACCCCCGGCGAAGTTTCCCAGCGTCATTCCCACGCCGGCCGCGACGAGCGCCCAAGGCACGAATCCGGAATCCAAACGGGCCACGACCGTCACAACCGGCGCGACGTAGGTGTAGACGGCAAAGAATCCCCCGAATCCGATCGATCCAATTAGCAGGGCCAGCCATACCTGGGGTCGGCCAAAGATTCGAAGCTCACGGCGAATTGTCGCCGCCGGATCACCGGGCTGGAGCGGCACTACCAAAGCCACGGCCACAAAGGTGAGCGCGAACACCGCTGCCACCACAAGGTAGGCGACCCGCCAGCCGGCAACCTGACCTAGGTAGGTCACCACGGGCACACCGACGACGTTGGCAATCGTGAGCCCCGACAGCACGAGTGCCACACCCCGCCCACGCTTGCCCGGACCCATTAGCGAGGCAGCGACCAGCGCCGCGATGCCGAAATAGGCCCCGTGCGGCAACGCGGCCAGAAATCGGGCTACCAGGACGAGGCCGAAAGTGGGCAGCAGGGCCGAAGCCACCGTGCCAATAGTGAAGAGGGCGACGCAGGCAAGTAGCAGTCGCTTTCGCGGAAAGCGCGCCGCGGCCGCCGCAATCGTTGGCGCCCCAACCACAACCCCGAGGGCGTAGGCCGTGACGAGCCAGCCGGCCTGTGCATTGGCGAGTTCGTGCGACCGCGCCCAAACCCCAGGCAGGAGGTCAGCGGCAAGATTCGGAAGCAGCCCCATGGCAACAAACTCGGTGAGCCCGATGCCGAAGCCGCCCAAAGCCAGCGCCAGAAGGGCCAGCCTCGTCCTGGCTGGCGACAAGTGTGGCATTTTCATCCGATCGACGAGAACGTGAACACTCGCCATCGAGCCTGATCAGTCTAGGTGGCGGCGGAGAACCGACTTAGTCGAGTGCTGCCTCGCGTATTGCGGCCTCCAGCCGGTCGACTTTGCCGGTGAGCTCGCCACTGTGCCCCGGTCGGATGTCCGCTTTGAGCACAAGCGACACCCGTGAGCCGAACGCCCCAACCGCTTCGGTAGCACGTCGAACCACATCGAATACTTCGTCCCACTCCCCCTCAATCGTTGTGAACATCGAATCTGTGTGGTTGGGGAGTCCGGACTCCCGAACCACTGATACGGCAGCGGCGACGGCTGCGTGCACCGAATCCGAGCCGTCTGCACCGCCGCTGGGTGCTACCGAGAATGCCACCAACATTTGTCTACTCCTTCGTCGCCAGCTCAGTCGTTACCGCAGTGTCAGTCGTTGTCGCAGGGTCAGTCGTTGTCGCAGGGTCAGCCGTTGTCGCAGGGTTAGTCGTTGTCGCAGGGTCAGCTGCCTCGCCACCCGACCCGGCACGCGAAAAGGGCCACACCGACGGTAGCCAACGATCCTGCGTTTCATCCTCGGGAATTGCCCCCAGCGGCCGAGTCGCGAGCGCCACAACCGACCAGCCGAGCACGAGGAAGATCACACTATTTCGCGACGCTAAGACAATCAAGATTGGCACGTCCAGGGCGAGCAGCTCCGTGTAGAA
>JBBQZJ010000013.1:0-15838 GCA_038207805.1 Actinomycetales bacterium
GGCGATCGGCTCGAGCGACGACCTACGCGGGTTGGTAACCGGGGTCCGCGAGCGCATCGGAAGTGCGGCATCCGTTGTTGCCCTCGCAGCAGAAATCGATGGGAAGCCTGCGGTGATTGTCGCAACGAACGAGGCTGCACGAACACAAGGCATGCAAGCTGGCGCTCTGGCAAAGCTCGCTGCAGGAATCCTCGGCGGCGGCGGTGGTGGCAAAGACGACCTCGCTCAGGGTGGTGGCTCGGATGTCGCAGCGATCGCTCCGGCACTCGATGCAATTGTAAAGACGGTCGAGAAGTAGCCGTGCGGCCGGGTGTTCGCCTCGGCGTCGATGTGGGCAAGGTTCGGATCGGGATAGCCCGGTGTGATCCGCATGGCATGCTTGCCACTCCGGTGGAGACGATTGCGCGCGGCATCGGTGACATTGAGCGAATTGCTGCCCTTCGCGACGCTGTTGAGGCGATCGAGATCGTGGTGGGGCTGCCGATCGCGCTCTCGGGGCACGAAACCGCATCGACGGGTGATGCCCGAGAGTTCGCGGCAGAGCTCGCCAAAGTGGCCGATGTGCCAGTGCGACTAGTCGACGAAAGGCTGTCCACAGTGGCGGCAAGTTCGGCCCTGCGAGCGGCAGGGCGAAACGCGAAGAACTCGCGTTCGGTCGTTGATCAGGTCGCCGCCGTTATAATTTTGCAATACGCCCTCGATTTCGAGCGCTCCGCGGACACCCCGCCCGGCGCTGTGGTTGACCCGGACGAAGGACTCTAGATGGCGAACGAACCCAGCTGGGATGAGTTGTTCACTCCCCAGCCGAAGGCCAGTGAGCCCACGCAGCCCGCGCCCGTCGAGTCCCCGGTGGAAGCGGACCCCTTCGCCGCGCTGTTCGCCGGCTTCGACACCGGACCCACTGCGGTTCAGCCGCCAGCGGCGGCGCCCGACTTGCCGGTTCAGCAGGCGCCCCCGGTTCAGCAGCCGTACCCCATTCAGGAGGAGTTCCCGGTTCAGCAGGCGTTCCCCGTTCAGCAGGCGTTCCCCGTGCAGTCGGCCGCACCGGCGCAGCCGCCGCCACCCGCTCAGCCCGCGCCACCTGCTCCGTCATTCGTGCCTGCTCAGCCAGCCCCACAGGTCGTTCAACAACCGTTCCCGCCGGACTGGCCAGGGGCACCCGCTGGCTCTGCACCCCCTGCCGCACCGACTCCCGCGGCCGCCGCACAGTATGGTTCGCCAGCGCAGGTGCCGACCACGGATCCGTTTGCCGACATTTTCGCGAGCCAACCAGGCTCGGTGCCCGCTGACTCGGGGCCCGCTGGTACGGCCCAGACTTTCGACGGCTCTGCTCCGCTGACCCGCAGGGAGTTACGCGAACGCGAAGCTCAGAGCGCACCGGGAGCATTTGCCGAACCGACACCCGCGCTACAGCCACCCGTAGTGCAGCCACAGGCGGCATACCCTAGCCCGGTCGCCGCTTCGGCCCCTCCCGTCGCGCAATCTGACATCTTCCGCGCTGCCCAGGCACCAGAGCCCCCTAACTTTCCGTTCGACTTCGGTGTAAGCGCCGGGGGAAACGGCTCTGGCTCTGGTGATGCATCGGGTGGCGGGTATTTTCCTCCGGGCAAGCCGCGTAAGCGACGCAGGTTGCTGTGGCTCAAGATCACTCTCCCGGTCGTACTTGTACTCGCCGTTCTCGGCGGCGGTGCGGCTTACGCGTGGCTCAACTACGAAGATCAAGTCCGCGAGCTGATGGGATGGCAACTTCCCAACGACTTTGATGGGTCCGGAAACGGCGTCGAGGTTATCGTGACAATCCAGTCCGGCGAGATCGGGTCCGACGTCGCGAGCACGCTCCACAACAAGGGCGTCACGATGACCTTTGACGCCTTTTATGATCTTCTGCTCGAACAGCCCGCGAACGTCAACTTCCTTCCGGGCAACTACGCACTCCAAATGGAGATGAGTGCCCAGTCGGCCCTTGATGCACTGCTCGACCCCGCCAATAAGGTCACGTCGAAACTGCTTCTGACCGAAGGGACCACTCTTCCCAGCGCGCTCGAGATCATGGCGCAAACCACGGGCATTGCCCTGGAGGAGTTCCAGAGCGCAGCAGCGGACTACGCGCAGTTCGGTCTGCCCGCGCAGGCGCCGAGTCTCGAGGGTTACCTGTTCCCTGCCACCTACGAACTCGACGGAACTGAAACTGCTACCGGTCTGCTCCAGCTTTTGGTCGACACCATGTTCGAGCACTTGGATGCCGCTGGTGTTCCGATCGAGCAGCGACACGAGATCCTTACCAAGGCATCGATCATTCAGCGTGAGGCCGGTTCGAACCAGGACGACTTCTACAAGATCGCTCGTGTCTTCGAGAATCGCATCGAACAGGAAATTAATCTTCAGTCAGATGCCACCGTTGCCTACGGAACTGGAAATCTTCAAACCGTCTGGACGACGGATGCCGAGCGCGCCGATGCGAGCAACCTCTACAACACCTACGCGAATCCGGGACTCCCGATCGGACCGATTGGTCTGCCCGGTGATCTCGCGATAGACGCCGCCCTCAATCCGGCTGACGGCCCGTGGCTCTTCTTCGTGCCCATCAACCTTGCCACCGGCGAGACAGTATTCTCGGAAACCGCCGACGAGCACGAGGCCAACGTGCAGATTCTGCGGGATTGGTGCGACGCGAGCCCCGAGAACGCCTCGTACTGTGAGTGAGCGCCGAACGCACCTAGCGGTGCTCGGCTCGCCCATTTCGCACTCGAAGTCTCCCGCGATTCATCGCGCGGCGTATGACGTGCTCGGGGTCGACTGGACCTACGAGGCCATCCTGATGACGGGGTCGGGGATTGGTGAATTCGTGACCTCCCGCGACGCGGCATGGCGCGGACTGTCGCTGACGATGCCCCTCAAGCGTGACGTGCTCCCGGCGCTCACGTCACGCGACCCCGTGGTGGACACCGTGGGGGGTGCCAACACGGTGCTGTTCGAGGCCAGCGGTCCGCGCGGCTACAACACCGACGTGCAGGGGGTCATCGCATCCTTCGCCGACGTGGGCGTGTCGCGCCTGAACTATGTGCATCTGCTGGGCGCGGGAGCGACGGCAGCCTCCGTCATGGTCGCGGTGGCCCGACTCGGTGCGACCCGAGTTGTCGTTTCGGCGCGCACGCCGGCCAAGGCACAGTTCCTCATTGGCCTGGGCGCCGGTCTCGGCGTTGAGGTTGAGGTCGCGGAATGGGGGCAGCTGGGCGGTCCGATGGTCATTCCCGATGCGGTTGTCAGTACTGTTCCCGGTGGCGAGGGTGACCTGGCCTTCGCCGAGCCCATCAGAAAGGCTGCGGTTCTCTTCGATGTCGCTTACGACCCGTGGCCCAGCGACCTGGCCGCGGCGTGGGATGCGGCGGGCGGGACAGTCATCAGCGGACTCGACCTGCTCATCAATCAGGCCGTCGGGCAGGTGCGGCTCTTCTTCGGCGGGGACCAAAACCGGCCACTGCCTCGAGAACTCGACGTAGTCGCTGCCATGCGCGCTGCCGTCGCCTAAACGCAGCCGTGCCCTGTGGGAGGATCGACTCATGCTTCGTTGGTTGACGGCTGGAGAGTCGCACGGTCCCGAACTCGTTGCCATCCTCGAGGGGCTCCCGGCGGGTGTGCCCATTTCCGCTGAACAGATTCGCGAGCACATGCACCGACGCTCCCTCGGGTACGGGCGCGGCGCGCGAATGAAGTTCGAGCAGGACGAGCTGACGATCAGTTCCGGAATCCGTTTTGGCCTGACTATGGGCAGCCCGGTGGCGTTGCGAATCGGAAACACCGAGTGGCCGCGCTGGATCGACGTCATGAGCGCCGCCCCGGTCGATGTTGAGTCCCTTCCGCAGGGTCGCGGGGCCCCACTGACTCGTCCGCGACCGGGTCATGCCGACCTCGTAGGCATGCAGAAGTATGACTTCGACGAGGCTCGGAACGTTCTTGAGCGCGCCAGTGCCCGGGAAACCGCAGCACGGGTCGCCCTCGGCGCGGTCGCGCGCGCGTTTCTCTCGGGGCTGGGCATCGAGATCCTCAGTCACACTCTGTCCATTGGGAGCGTCAGGGTTCCGGCCGACGCGAAGCTTCCCGGCATCGACGATGTTGCAACGCTCGATGCCGATTTGCTGCGGTGCTTCGATCCAGCGACATCCGCCGCAATGGTCGCCGAAGTCGATCAGGCGCACGAGGAGGGGGACACTCTCGGCGGTGTCGTCGAGGTGCTGGCGTTCGGCCTACCTCCGGGGCTTGGGTCATACGCTCATTGGGACCGTCGGCTCGACTCGCAATTAGCCGCGGCACTCATGGGAATTCAGGCTATCAAGGGCGTCGGCCTGGGCGACGGCTTCGAGACGGCCACCCGCCGTGGGTCTGCCGCGCACGATGAACTGGTCATCGGTGACGACGGAATCACCCGACTTTCGGACCGAGCGGGAGGCACGGAGGGCGGCATGAGCACCGGTACGTTGCTGCGAATCAGCGCTGCCATGAAGCCAATCTCGACGGTTCCCCACGCGCTTCGAACCGTCGATACCGCAACCGGCCTGGCCGCCGATGCACACCACCAGCGTTCCGACGTCTGTGCGGTACCCGCCGCAGGCGTTGTCGCTGAGGCGATGGTCGCGCTCGTGATCGCTAACAGCGTGCTGGAGAAGTTTGGCGGTGACTCGCTCGGCGAGACTCGACGCAACCTCGATTCGTACCTCGCGGCCATCCCAGCCACACTCACCACCGCGCGGGCCTCCCAGCGTGAGTGACGGGGCCGTCGTCGCGCTAATTGGCGCTCCGGGAGCGGGCAAGACGCGCACGGGAAAGCGACTCGCTCGGATTCTCGGCGTTGACTTCATCGATACCGACAAGCGCATCGTCGCCGCCTACGGGCCCATTGCGACAATCTTCGAGAACCACGGAGAGAGTCACTTTAGGTCGATCGAGCGCGAAACGGTCGCGCACGCACTGCGCGAGACCGCAGTCGTCACTCTCGGTGGCGGGGCGGTACTCGACCCGCGCACGCAAGCTGATCTCAGCGAGCGCCGCGTCGTGCAACTGACGGTGTCGGCTGAGGCTGTCGCCCACCGAATTGCCGGCGGCAAACGACCACTCCTCACTGGCGGCATCGACTCGTGGTCGGCCCTCGTCGCCGCCAGACAGCCGCTCTACGACAAGCTCAGCCAGTTGACGATTGACACCTCTCATCAACCGCTCGACCGTATCGCGCGACGAATCGCCGACTGGCTGGAAGGCGACCCCCAGTGACCGCGACGAGCATCATCCCGGTTTCCGGTGACAGCGCCTACGACGTGATTATCGGCCGAGGCATCCTGTCGTCCCTGCCCGAACAGCTGGGCACACGCGTGGCAAAAGTGCTCATCATTCACCCCGCGACGCTGGGCGCGAAGGCGAGCGAGCTGCGCGACACGCTCGGGGATCGATACCAGGTTCTGCTGGCCGAGGTACCCGAGGCCGAAGACGCCAAGCGAGTCGAAGTTGCCGCTTTCTGCTGGCAGATCATGGGCCAAACGGACTTTACCCGCACGGATGCCGTGATCGGACTCGGTGGGGGAGCCACGACCGACCTGGCCGGCTTCGTTGCCGCCACGTGGTTGCGCGGGGTGCGGCTCATTCAGTGTCCGACTACCGTCGCGGGGATTGTCGATGCGGCGGTTGGCGGCTCGACGGGAAGCAATACCGCTGAGGGCAAGAATCTGGTCGGTGCGTTCTATGCGCCCGCCGCGGTTGTCGTGGATCTCGACCTGCTCGACACCCTGCCGCGCAACGAGATTCTCGCGGGCTTCGCAGAGATCGTGAAATGCGGCTTCATTGGCGAGCCGGAGATTCTGGACATCATCGAGGCAGACGTCGACCGGGTCACCGACCCGCACAGCCCCGAGTTTCGCAGGGTTGTCGAGCTCTCGATCGGGCTCAAGGCGCGGGTGGTCAGCGAGGACTTCAAGGAGTCCGGGCTGCGTGAGATCCTCAATTACGGTCACACGCTGGGGCATGCGATCGAGCACGCTGAGCGCTACCGCTGGCGACACGGTGCGGCGATCTCGGTGGGAATGGTCTTTGCCGCCGAGCTAGCTCGCATCGCTGGATCGTTGAGCGACGAGGTCGTGGATCGGCACCGTCGCATCCTCGAATCCCTGACGCTGCCGGTCGACTACCCGTTGGGCCGCTGGAAGACGCTGCTGGCCACAATGCAGCGTGACAAGAAGGCCAGGGCGGGCATGATTCGCTTCATTGTGCTGGAGGCCGTGGGCAAGCCCACGGTCCTGGCGGGGCCGGAAGAGCCGATACTCTTTGCCGCGTACCAGGAAGTCGGCGTGTGATGTCAGTTGGCGAGGCGGTGCTCGGATTCGCTCTGGTTGCAGCGCTCCTCACAATCTTGCCCGGCCCGGACAGCGCCTTGGTGCTGCGAACGGCCCTGATTGGCGGTCGTCGTCTCGCCGTTGCAACGGGCCTGGGAATCAACTCGGGCGCCCTCGCGTGGGGTGCAGCAGCCGGCGTGGGCGCTGCGGCCCTGATCGCGGCGTCGGCGGTCGCATTTACGGCGCTCAAGCTCGCTGGCGCCGTTTACCTCGCCTATCTGGGCATCCGTTTCATCGTCGCCAGTTTTCGACCAGATCCGCTCGAGCCCCTAGCCGAGATCGGTGCGCCGAAACACTCGTGGTGGTCGGCCTACGGCCGCGGTGCACTCACAAACCTCCTGAATCCCAAGGTCGGCGCGTTTTACGTCGCACTGATCCCGCAGTTCTTGCCGACGGGCGCAAGTCCACTAGCGATGGGACTGTTGCTGGCACTGGTACATGTCCTTGAATCCGCGATCTGGTTTGCCGTGCTAATTCTGGCGGCCGAGACCGCTCGGGCATGGCTGTCGTCGCCTCGGGTGAGCCGGTGGATCGACCGGGTGACCGGCGGGTTCCTGCTCGGCCTTGCCGGATTCCTCGTGATCGAGTCGCGCAACTAGGACCTTTGGCCCTGCTAGTTTCGGCGTCGGCACGTCAGCATGAGTGACTGGAGCGAATGCTTCACCAGCTTCGGCTGAACTGAGAGCAGGTTCGTAATGAGCACGTCATCTAGCACCACCCTCACACTCGGCTCGGGTACGGCGAGGACGCTGAGAGCCATTGGCGTTCTCGGAATCATCGGTGGAGTGCTGATGATGATCGCGGGCGGCGCCGTGTGGTTCACTGTCAGTTCGCAGTTGGCTGCCGAAAAAATCGTCGTGGCCGAAGACGCAGCCTTCCTTGTGGGTATGCCCGTTGCTGACCCGTTTACCGCCTATGCGGAGGCGGACATCATCAACCATCACGCCCTTGAAGCCAGTGAGGGCAAGACTTACGCAGAGCTCGATCGCGAAGATCCCGTGCGGGTGACCGTCATGACCGCGTCGTTCCTTCGCGCATCACTGTTCACCTCCATTGTGTCGTTCGGAGTTGCTGCGTTCGCAATCGGGGTCGGTCTACTTTTTGCGCTCTTTGGCTGGGCCATCACGCGCCTCGTGCCGCGGGGGGCCCCAGTACACTCGTAGCCGTGACCACCGTCCTCGTACTCAATGGCCCCAACCTCGGGCGACTCGGCAGCCGTGAACCAGATGTTTACGGGGGTGGAACGCTCGACGACCTTGGAGTCGCCCTCGATGAGGCAGCCTCCGGCCTCACGGTCGATCTCCGGCAGACCGACGACGAGGCCACTCTGATTGGCTGGTTGCACGAGGCAGTCGACGGTGGGCTCGCGGTCATCCTTAATCCCGCAGCGTTCACGCACTACTCCTATGCGCTGCGGGATGCCGCGGCGCTGGTGACCAAGGCGGGCCTGCTGCTGGTCGAGGTGCACATCACTAACCCGCACGCGCGGGAGGAGTTCCGCCATACCAGTGTGATCTCGGGCGTCGCGACCGGAGTGATCGCGGGCTTCGGTTTCGACAGCTACCTGCTCGCCCTGAACCTCGTGGCGCGGCGCCTCGGGTAGACTCGACCGCTGGTAAAACGAGGAACGGAACTTATCACCCATGGCTTCTACCGCTGACATCCGCAACGGCGTTGTTCTCAACATGGACGGCGGGCTGTGGACCGTCATCGACTTCCAACACGTCAAGCCGGGCAAGGGCGGCGCGTTCGTGCGCACCAAGGTCAAGAACGTCATGACCGGCAAGGTCGTAGACCGCACCTTCAACGCCGGGGCGAAAATCGAAACTGAGACCGTCGATCGGGCCGACTTTCAGTACTCGTACAAAGACGGCGACAACTTTGTTTTCATGGATCTGGGCACCTACGAGCAAGTCACCCTCTCGCCGGCGCAGGTGGGTGACGCCGCCAACTTCATGCTCGAGAACCAGAACGTCACGATCGCGCTACACAACGGTGACCCCCTCTACGTGGAACTTCCCGCTTCTGTCGTGCTCGAAATCACGTACACCGAGCCGGGCCTTCAGGGTGACCGTTCCACCGGTGGCACAAAGCCCGCGACGGTTGAAACCGGTTACCAGATCCAAGTGCCGCTTTTTCTCGAGCAGGGCACCAAGGTCAAAGTCGACACGCGCGATGGAAGTTACCTGGGCAGGGTGAACGAGTAGCCTTGGCCGCCCGAACTAAGGCGCGTAAGCGCGCGCTCGACGTTCTGTACGGGGCCGACGTCAAGGGCATGTCCATTAACGCAGCCCTTGCCGAAGAAGCCGCGCGGGACGCCGCTGACCCCAAGCGAACCAACTCGTGGGAATATGCCCGGCAGATCGTAATCGGCATCACCGAACACGGTGACGAGATCGACGAGCTAATCGAGACATACTCGCAGGGGTGGACTCTGGCGCGAATGCCCGCAATTGACCGCGCCCTGCTGAGAATGGGGATCTGGGAGATTCTGTACAACGACGACGTGCCCGATGGCGTTGCGATCGCCGAAGCCGTGGAGTCGGCTCGCGTGCACAGCACCGAGGACTCGGCGGGCTTCGTCAACGGCCTGCTCGGTCGCATCGCTGCTACCCGCGCCTGAGCAGGGTGCCGCTCGCGATTCGCCCGCTATAATTGGGGAAACAGACATCCTTTAAGTTCCGTCCTGTGAGGCGGGGAAGGAGGTCAGAATGGCTGCACGCTCCGTGTTGCAGGCGTCTGATATCGCCCGAGCGTTGACTCGGATCTCCCACGAGATCCTCGAGGCCAATCGCGGCACAGACGATCTGGTACTCCTCGGAATCCCGACTCGAGGTGTGATCTTGGCGCAGCGGATCGCTGGGATTCTCGACGGGATCGAGTCGGGTGCCGGAACTGCAGGTTCGATCGACGTCACCATGTACCGCGACGACCTAGGGCGAAACCCGACTCGCGCGCCCGCTCCCACTCACATCCCGGCAGGGGGTATCGACGGAAAGACCGTCATTCTTGTCGACGACGTGCTGTATTCGGGTCGAACGATTCGGGCAGCGCTGGATGCTCTCAGTGACTTAGGCCGCCCGCGTGCGGTGAAGCTCGCTGTGCTCGTGGATCGCGGTCATCGCGAACTTCCGATTCGAGCCGACTTCGTGGGAAAGAACCTGCCGACCTCGCCCGAGGAGCGCATCAATGTGCGCCTCAGGGAGATCGACGGGCACGAGGAGGTGACCGTACTGTGAGACACCTCCTGTCGACGAAGGACCTCACTCGAGATCAGGCGGTTGCCCTTCTTGACGTCGCCGAAGACATGGCGGACGTCGCGACCCGAGAGATCAAGAAGGTGCCGACGCTGCGCGGCAAGACCGTGGTGAACCTGTTTTTTGAGGACTCGACCCGAACCCGGGTGTCGTTTGAGGTCGCGGCCAAGCGACTCAGTGCCGATGTCATCAACTTCAGTGCCAAGGGTTCGAGCGTGTCCAAGGGGGAAAGCCTTAAGGACACAGCGCAAACTCTTGCTGCCATGGGGGCCGACGCTGTTGTGATCCGCCACTCGGCCTCGGGGGCGCCCCGGGTCCTCGCCGACAGCGGGTGGATCGATGCCGGGATCATCAACGCGGGCGATGGCACCCACGAGCATCCGACCCAGGCGCTTCTTGACGCCTTCACCATCCGCAAACGCCTGCACGATGTCGCGTCCCGCGGCAAGGATTTGAGCGGAGTTACGGTCGTGATCGTGGGCGATATCGTCCACTCCCGCGTTGCTCGGTCAAACGTGTGGCTGCTCACGACCCTGGGCGCGTCAGTTCGCCTCGTTGCCCCGGCCACCCTTCTGCCGGTGAGCATGCTCGGGTGGCCGGTTACCTCGGGGTACGACCTGGACGAAGCCGTTGACCGCGGCCCCGATGTCATCATGATGTTGCGCATTCAGACCGAACGGATGAACGCTGCATACTTTCCGAACGCCCACGAGTATTCACTGCAGTGGGGACTCGACGACGACCGGGCGGGACGGTTGCCGGCAGCTAGCATGGTCATGCACCCCGGACCCATGAATCGTGGGCTGGAGATTTCCGCCGCTGTCGCCGACTCGAGCCGATCCACTGTGCTCGAACAGGTCGCCAACGGGGTATCGATAAGGATGGCCGTGCTGTATCACCTGCTCTCGGGGGCTCAATCATGAGCGTTCGGATTTCCGGAGCCACATTGCCGAACGGCACCCGTCGCGACCTCGTGATCGAGAACGGTGTTTTCGTGGATGCCGGGTCGGCCGACTCGACGATCGATGCCGAGGGGCTGATCGCACTCCCGGGACTCGTCGACCTGCACACCCACCTGCGCGAGCCCGGGTTTGAGCACAGCGAGACGGTTCTGACGGGATCCCGCGCTGCCGCACTGGGCGGCTTCACTGCGGTGTTCGCGATGGCCAACACGATGCCCGTTCAAGACACTGCTGGCGTCGTCGAGCAGGTACAGTCGCTCGGCGACAGGCATGGCTACGTCACCGTTCGGCCCATCGGCGCGGTCACGGCGGGGTTGGCGGGGCAACGGCTCTCAGAGATCGGTGCCATGGCGAGGTCGCGAGCACGGGTGCGCGTGTTTTCCGACGACGGTCACTGCGTGCACGACGCGCTGCTGATGCGCCGCGCCCTCGAATACGTCACGACGTTCGATGGAGTGGTCGCCCAGCACGCCCAAGAGCCCCGGCTGACGGTGGATGCTCAACTCAACGAGGGTGCACTCTCGAGCGAACTCGGTCTGGTTGGCTGGCCATCCGTGGCCGAGGAGTCGATAATCGCTCGTGACGTGCTGTTGGCCCACCACGTGGGCGCCCGCCTCCACGTGTGCCACATCTCCACGGCCGGTTCTGTCGACATCATCCGCTGGGCGAAGGCCCGAGGAGTGCGCGTTACTGCCGAAGTCACGCCGCATCATCTTCTGCTCACAGAGGACGTTGCTCGTGGCTACGACTCGCGCTTCAAGGTGAATCCGCCGCTGCGCCGAGCGGAGGATGTTGCTGCCCTGCGTGAGGCACTTGCCGACGGAACAATCGACGTTGTCGCGACCGACCACGCGCCGCACCCGGCCGAATCAAAGGACTGCGCGTGGGACGAGGCGGCCAATGGCATGGTGGGGCTTGAGTCAGCACTCAGCGTGGTGCAGACCACAATGCTCGATACCGGGCTATTGGATTGGACGGGGATCGCCCGTGTCTTGTCGTCAGCGCCGGCCGCAATTGGCCAACTCGATGGTTATCAGAATCCCTTTGAATTGGGCAGTCCAGCCAATCTGACGCTCTACGATCCGTCGGTCAGTCGTACCTTTACGACAGCACAACTCGCGGGCAAGAGCAGCAACTCGCCCTACCTGGGGCGCACACTTCCCGGTCGTGTTGTCGCCACCATTCACGACGGGCGCGTGACGGTGCTCGACGGAGAACTCGTTGCGGCCGACCGCGTGGCAGAGGAGGCCGCCCATGGATAGGACGGCGCTGCTCACGATATTTTTGTTGGGTGGAGCGATGCTCGTTGGCCTGATGGCCCTCGGATGGCGCGGACTCAAGCGCCGGCAGGCGGATATCGTCGCGCCCCCCATAGCACCCGAGGATCCGGGCGACAATCTGGGATCGTTCTTGGGGAAGTATGTGGCAACGACGATGGCCAACGAACCACTGAAGCGCGTAGCCGTTCACGGGCTGGGGTTCCGCGGCTCGGTAGTTGTCACGGCATCCCAGAATGGACTGTTGCTGAACATCGCTGGCGCTCCGGAGGTCTGGATTTCTCGAGCAGCGATCCGCGGCATGCGAAGGGCCACCTGGGCTATCGATCGAGCGGTCGAGACCGACGGCCTCCACGTCGTGGCTTGGACGCTCGGAGACCGTGACGTCGATACGTATCTGCGCATCGCGGATCCGGCGTCGTTCGACGAGGCAGTGACCCAGATCATCAAAAGGCAAAGCCAGTGAGTTTCTCGACCGACCCCGCTGTACTGGTGCTTGAGGACGGCACCAGTTATCTCGGCAGTGCCTACGGCGCCCGGGGACGCACCGTAGGGGAGGTCGTCTTCGCAACCGGCATGACCGGGTATCAGGAGACCCTGACAGACCCTAGCTATGCGGGCCAGATCGTCGTGATGACCGCACCCCATGTCGGCAATACCGGCGTCAATGACGAGGATCCCGAGTCGTCACGCATCTGGGTTTCCGGCTACGTTGTGCGCGATCCCAGTCGGGTGGTGTCCAACTATCGAGCGACGGGATCACTCGATGACGACCTCCTTGCCCAGGGAGTTGTCGGTATCAGCGGGATCGACACCCGTGCAGTGACCCGCCGCCTTCGCGATGCAGGGTCGATGCGAGGCGGGGTTTTCTCGGGACCGGATGCGTCCCTCGATCGCGCAACGCAACTCGCCGTGGTTCGTGAGGCGCAACCGATGACCGGACAGAATCTTTCGTCAACGGTGTCCACCACCGATGGCTACGTCGTTGCAGCGGTGGGCGAATCGCTGGGAAGGCTCGCGGTTCTCGACCTCGGGGTCAAAACCTCGACGCTCAACCAGCTTGCGGCGCGGGGATTCGAGGTGCACGTGCTGCCGCAATCGACATCCCTCGACGACCTGCTGGCGATCGGGCCAGTGGCGGTGTTCTACTCCAACGGGCCCGGCGATCCGGCGGCATCAGACGATCATGTCGAACTGCTTCGCGGGGTGCTGCGGGCCGGACTTCCGTTCTTCGGCATCTGCTTGGGAAACCAGCTGTTGGGACGAGCTCTCGGTTACGGCACCTACAAGCTCGGGTTTGGGCACCGCGGCATCAACCAGCCCGTCATCGATATCGCCTCGGGACGTACCGAGATCACCAGCCACAACCACGGCTTTGCCGTTGACGCACCCATCGGGGTGATCAGCGACAGTCCTGCGGGGTTCGGCAGGGTCGAGGTCAGTCACGTCAACCTCAATGACAACGTTGTTGAAGGCCTCCGAGCGCTCGACGTGCCCGCTTTCTCCGTGCAGTACCATCCCGAGGCGGCTGCCGGTCCGCACGACGCCAGCTACCTCTTTGACAGCTTCCGCGAAATGGTCTTGGCGGTCTTGGTACGCGGCACGGGCTCGAACACTGAGGACAACCATGCCCAAGCGTGATGACATCAATTCGGTACTGGTTATCGGGTCTGGCCCGATCGTTATCGGGCAGGCCGCAGAGTTTGACTACTCGGGCACCCAGGCCTGCCGGGTATTGCGCGCCGAGGGCGTTCGCGTGATTCTCGTCAACTCGAACCCGGCGACAATCATGACCGATCCCGACTTCGCGGATGCGACCTATATCGAACCGATTACCTGGCAGGTGATCGAGACGATAATTGCCAAGGAGAAGCCCGATGCGATCCTGCCGACGCTTGGCGGCCAGACCGCACTCAACGCCGCGATCGACCTGCACAAGCACGGCATCCTCGAGAAGTACGGCGTCGAACTGATTGGCGCGAATTTCGAAGCAATCAACAAGGGCGAGGATCGGCAGATCTTCAAGCAGCTCGTGCTGGATGCCGGAGCCGACGTCGCGCGCTCCCACATCGCTCACACCGTCGACGAGGCTGTCACGTTCGCCGACGACCTGGGCTACCCTCTGGTGATTCGGCCCAGTTTCACTATGGGCGGGTTGGGGTCCGGATTTGCCTACACGCGTGCCGAGCTCGTGCGCATGGTCACTGACGGCCTGCACCAAAGCCCGACTACCGAGGTGCTGCTGGAGGAGTCCATTCTCGGCTGGAAGGAGTACGAGCTCGAACTGATGCGCGACACGGCCGACAACACCGTGGTGGTGTGCTCGATCGAGAACGTTGACCCTGTCGGCGTGCACACCGGCGATTCGATAACGGTCGCACCGGCCCTGACTCTGACCGACAGGGAGTATCAGAATCTCCGAGACATCGGAATCGACATCATCCGAGCCGTCGGTGTTGACACCGGGGGCTGCAACATCCAGTTCGCCGTCGAGCCGGCAACGGGCCGCGTCATCGTCATCGAGATGAACCCGCGGGTATCGCGCTCTTCTGCCCTCGCCTCGAAGGCCACCGGTTTTCCAATCGCCAAGATCGCCGCGAAGCTCGCGATTGGGTATCGCCTAGACGAAATACCCAACGACATTACGAAGGTCACGCCCGCAAGCTTCGAGCCCACTCTCGACTACGTGGTTGTCAAGGTTCCGCGTTTCGCTTTTGAGAAGTTCCCTGCGGCCGACACGCGGCTCACCACGACCATGAAGTCGGTCGGTGAGGCGATGGCGATTGGTCGCAACTATTCGACAGCGTTGCAGAAGGCTCTGCGCTCCCTCGAGAAGCGAGGCAGCAGCTTTCATTGGGGCGGGGAACCGGGCGACAAAGCCGAGCTGCTCGCCCGCTCCAGCGTGCCGACCGATGGGCGGATCGTGACCGTGCAGCAGGCGATGCGAGCCGGCGCTACCGTGGCCGAAGTCTTCGAGGCGACAGGAATCGACCCCTGGTTCGTCGACCAGATTGCATTGATCAATGAGGTAGCGCTGGAGATCGGGTCATTCGCCCCCCTCGACGAGTCCCTGCTTCGACTGGCCAAGAACCACGGCTTTAGTGACATCCAGATCGCGTCATTGCGCGGCATTACCGAGGCGCAGGTGCGTGCCCTGCGCTGGCAGCTCGGGGTGCGCCCGGTCTTCAAGACAGTCGATACCTGTGCGGGGGAATTCCCCGCCCTGACCCCGTACCACTACTCGAGCTACGACCTCGAGACCGAGGTCATTCCCAGTGAGCGCAGGAAAGTCATCATCCTCGGTTCCGGTCCTAACCGAATCGGTCAGGGAATCGAGTTCGATTACTCCTGCGTGCACGCGAGTTTCGCGCTGGCCGGTGCGGGATTCGAGACCATCATGATCAACTGCAATCCCGAGACCGTGTCCACGGACTACGACACGAGCGATCGGCTCTACTTCGAGCCACTCACTCTGGAGGATGTGCTCGAGATTGTTCACGCCGAATCCGCCTCGGGCGAGCTCGTCGGAGTCGTCGTTCAGCTCGGCGGCCAGACGGCGCTGGGCCTTGCACAGGGACTCAAGGATGCCGGCGTGCCGATCCTGGGTACCACACCGGAAGCCATTGATCTGGCAGAGGAGCGCGGACAATTCTCCCGAATCCTTCAGGATGCCGGTCTGCTGGCTCCAAAAAACGGAACGGCCACCACTGAATCGGAGGCGATCGCGGTCGCCGAGTCGATCGGCTACCCGGTTCTCGTGCGGCCGAGTCACGTGCTGGGCGGACGCGGAATGGAAATTGTCTACGACACGGCGTCGCTTGCTGACTACTTTTTCCGAATCCGGGATCAAGCAATCATCGCTCCCGGTTCACCCCTGCTTGTCGATCGATTTCTCGATGACGCGATAGAAATCGACATTGACGCCCTGTTCGACGGCGATGACCTGTACATCGGCGGACTCATGG
>JBBQZJ010000014.1:0-15816 GCA_038207805.1 Actinomycetales bacterium
AGTCTCGGGGTCGCCGAAGCGAGCGTTGAACTCGATGACTCTGATTCCCTGCTTCGTGAGGATGAGCCCGCAATACAGCAGCCCGATGAAGGGAGTTCGCTCGGCCGCAAGTTGGCGAATGGTGGGGATCGCGATCGTGTCGATGACTTCGTCGATGAAGGTGTCCGGCAGCCACGGCAAGGGAGAGTAGGCGCCCATTCCGCCGGTGTTCGGACCTTCGTCGCCATCCAAAGCCCGCTTATAGTCCTGCGCCGGTGACAGCGGCAAGACGGTATGACCGTCGCTGAGCAGGAAGAGCGAGACCTCCTGGCCGGCGAGAAACTCCTCGACGAGCACCGCGCCGTGCGCAAGCCAGTAGTCGGCATGGGCGACAGCTGCGTTTCGATCAGGGGTAACGAGCACGCCCTTGCCCGCAGCCAGTCCGTCGGCTTTGACCACGTAGGGTGCGCCGTACTCATCGATCGCCTCGATGGCTTCAACGATTGTGCCCGCGCGGGTCGCCCGACCGGTGGGCACGCCAGCGTCGTCCATGATCCGCTTCGCGAAAGTCTTGCTTCCCTCGAGGGCTGCTGCGGCCTTGCCGGGGCCGAAGACGGCGATCCCACGGTTGCGCAGGGCGTCAGCAACCCCTGCCACCAGCGGGGCTTCGGGACCGATCACTACGAGTTCGATGTCGTTGTCGAGCGCGTAGGCGCTCACGACATCACCCCGCGTCGGGTCGAGAGCTACGATCGGCACGACCGCAGCGATGCCCGCGTTCCCGGGCGCCGCGATAATCTCGTGCTTCGTTGTTTCGGCCAGCAGACGGGTGATGATGGCATGCTCCCGGGCTCCGGAGCCGAGCACCAAGATTCGCACGAGTCAAGCCTACCGAGCGGCCCGTAACGTAGGAGCATGCCTCCCAAGCGAATTCCGGCCGAAGTGGGCCGAGCCGCCGTGACTGCGGCCCTCGCCGGCTCCTCTGCGGAGCGTGCGACCGCGTGCCGTTATCTACTGCAGCTGCTCGCCGAGACTGCGCAGGGCAACACCGTCGAGGTGAGGGTGCCGCCCTACGGCGCCGTTCAGGCGATCGAGGGCCCGCGGCATACCCGCGGCACTCCGCCGAATGTGATCGAGACGGATGCCGCAACGTGGCTTGCGCTAGCGACCGGAGCCGAGTCGTGGAAACACGCCGTGGCATCCGGAGCGGTGCATGCATCTGGGGCCCGAGCCGACCTCACGGCGTATCTCCCGCTGGCGTGGGGGACAATAGAGGAGTGAGTGAACCCGCAGGCCCCGTCGACACCGTAACAATTCGCCGCGCCCCGAAGATCGGTGCGTTTCTCGCGGTCGGTGGTGTGCTGGGCGCGTTGGGGACACTTGTGCTTACGTCCCTGTTTCCCTCGGATCCCAGCGTGGGATTCGTGGCGCTGTTTGCCTACTTCTGCCTGTACGGCATCCCGGCCGGCGTGCTGCTTGGTGCCCTGCTCGCGTTGACGCTCGACCGACGCTCAGCGCGGCGCGCGAAAACAGTCGATGTGATTCGCAAGACGGTCGAGGAGCCTGGGGAGCCCCCGGCAACTAGCTGAGTTGCCCGGCAACTAGCTGAGTTGGTTGCGCTCGACCCAGTCGAGGTATTCCGCCGACACGGTGCCGGTCACATAGTCGCCGGTGAAGCAACTCGTGTCGAGAGCGGTTACGCTCGAGCCCTCAATTATCGCGGCTTGCATGTCGGCGACCTCCTGATAGATCAAGTAGTCGGTGCCGAGCTCGGTCGCGATCTCGGGGATCTTGCGCCCGTGCGCGACCAGTTCGTGGCGGGATGGCATGTTGATGCCATAGACGTGCGGATACCGCACCGGCGGCGCGGCAGACGTGAACGTCACCTTGTTCGCACCGGCCTCCCGGGCCATCTGCACGATCTCCTTTGAGGTTGTTCCGCGAACGATGGAGTCGTCGACAATGAGGATGTTCTTGCCCTTGAACTCGCTCGACATCGCGTTGAGCTTCTGCTTGACGCTTTTCTTGCGCTGGGCTTGGCCGGGCATGATGAACGTGCGTCCGACATAGCGGTTCTTGTAGAAGCCCTCGCGGTATTCGATTCCGAGCTTCTGGGCTACCTGCATGGCCGCCGGTCGGCTCGAGTCGGGAATTGGCATGACCACATCGATATCGCCGCGCGGGGTGTACTTCGCGATGGTGTCGGCGAGCCGGTCGCCGAGCCGCAGCCGGGCCTCGTATACCGAGATCCCGTTCATGAGCGAGTCGGGCCGGGCGAGGTAGACGTACTCGAATGAGCAGGGCACGAGCACTGGGTTCGGAGCGCATTGTCGGCTCATCATTTCGCCGTTAGTGGCAACGAAGATTGCCTCGCCGGGTGCGACATCACGAACCAGTTCGTAGCCGGCGCTCTCCAGAACGAGCGACTCGGATGCCACGATCCAGTCGGTTCCGGTGAATCCGGTCTGGCGGCGCCCGAGCACCAGCGGTCGAATGCCGAACGGGTCGCGGAACGCCAGCATCCCGTGGCCCGCAATCACGGCGATCGCCGCGTACGAACCCTCGACCCGCTCGTGCACTCGAGTGATGGCCGCGAAGATCTGATCGGGGTCTAGGTCGGTTCCAGTGATCTGTTCCTGCAGTTCGTTGGCCAGCACATTCACAAGAAGCTCGGTATCACTCGACGTGTTCAGGTGCCGCCGATCGACATGGAACAGCTCCTGCGTCAGCTCGCGGGTGTTCGTGAGGTTGCCGTTGTGAACGAGGGTGATGCCGTACGGCGCGTTCACGTAGAACGGCTGCGCTTCTTCCTCGCTCGACGCGGTGCCCGTCGTCGCGTACCGCACATGCCCCAGGCCGACGTTGCCAATCAGCGAGCGCATGTCGCGAGTTCGGTACGCCTCACGCACCTGGCCCTTGACCTTCACCATGTGCAGGATGTTGCCTTCGGCGGTCGCAATGCCGGTCGAGTCCTGCCCGCGGTGCTGAAGCAGCAGCAGCGCGTCGTACACCTGTTGATTGACCGGCTGGGACGAAACGATTCCGACGATGCCGCACATGCTTGCCGGTGGCTCCCTGATAGTTCGAAAGGGCCGCACCCGAATCGGGCACCCTTTAGTCTCCCACACCGCGGCCCGGCCGCCCGTGCCTCGGCCTCGAGCCCGCCCGGCCACCCCGTGCCACCTCCGCGCCTCGGCCTCGAGCCCGCCACCCGTCCATAACTCCTGCAATTCTGGGTGCGACACCCCACCGGTGCCGGGTTTTCGAGCAGTCGCCCGGGCTCGCGGGGAGGTTTGCAGGAGTTATGGACGGGGCGGGGGCGCGGAGAGACGCTGGGAGTCGGCCCGCTACGCTGGAACGGTGACCGAGGACACCTCCAGCAGCTACCGCGAGGCAGGGGTTGACACTGCGGCGGGTGACCTCGCCGTCGAGCTCATGAAGTCCGCGGTCGCACGCACGCACGGCCCCCAGGTGCTCGGCGGGGTGGGCGGCTTCGCGGGATTGTTCGACGTATCCTTCCTGCGCAACTTCGACCGGCCGCTGTTGGCGACATCCACGGATGGCGTGGGCACGAAGGTCGCGATCGCTCAGGCAATCGACAAGCACGACACGATCGGTCAGGACCTCGTCGGCATGGTCGTCGACGACATCGTTGTAGTCGGCGCCACTCCGATGTTCATGACCGACTATATTGCGTGCGGCCGGGTGGTGCCCCAACGGATCGCCGACATCGTGGCCGGCATCGCGCGCGCCTGCGCCGAGACCGGCACGGCTCTTGTCGGTGGCGAGACTGCAGAGCACCCGGGCCTGCTCGGTCCCGACGACTACGACGTGGCCGGCGCCGCCGTCGGCGCTGTCGAGGCGGCGAACCTCCTTGGCCCCCAACGCGTGGTCCACGGCGACATCGTGATCGGCATCGAGTCAAGCGGCCTGCACTCGAACGGTTTCTCGCTCGTGCGACACATTCTCGCCCAGCGCGGCATCGGGTACGCGGATGCCTCGGCAGAACTCGGTGGCATCGTCGGCGAGGTGCTGCTCGAGCCGACCCGGCTCTACACGACGCCCCTGCTCGATCTGATCGGCCAGTATCCTGGCGCCGTCCACGCGCTCAGCCACGTCACCGGCGGCGGCATCGCGGCCAACCTCGCCCGCGTTCTGCCGCAGGGCTCCTGGGTGGAGCTCGACCGCGCCTCGTGGTTGCCGCCCGCGGTGTTCCGCGTGCTCAGCGACATGGCGGGTAGCACCCTGGTCAGCGCGGAGGGCACCTGGAACCTCGGGGTCGGCATGATCGCGATCGTGCGAGCGGATGCCGCGGCGGCCGTGTGCTCGCACCTGACTGCCGCCGGCATCCCCTCGTGGATCATGGGCGAGGTGACCACTTCAGCGCGCGATTTAGCCGGCTTCGAGGTCGGCGCAAAGGGTGTGCAGGGCGGCGCGGTGCGCCTGAGGGGTGCGTACCGCCCCTAGAGGTCAGAACGCTTCGGTATAGACCACCACGTCGAGATCGGTAATCACCCCGTTGGTGACGACAGTCGCGGGAGAGCCCAGCAGACCTGCCAGGGTTCCGCCGTACGTGGCCGAGAAGATCACGCTGCCGTCGGCTTGCGTCTCCCACGAGGTGATCTCGAAGACGAAGTCGGTGTTCTGCTCGGGAACATCAGTCTGGAATCCCTGCATGGCATCGTTGCTCGACAGCAGAACCTGGGCGATGCTCTGCCACTGCCCTGTTCCACCGGGGAAGTTGAACAGCGAAATTGTGAGTTGACGCCCGTCGGTGGTCGATGCAGAGGGCAGAGCGAGCTGAAAGTATGGATTCCCGGTCGGGTCAATCAGAGTGCTTCCACCCGCGAAATACGAGGCCGACTCGAAGGCGCTCGTCCACGGAACCCCATCGAACTCGGCCGATGAGTAGCTGGCTGTGGTGGGGGTCTCGACCTCGATGTCAGGGCTCGACCCCTCGGCTGTTTCGGACGGCGCGGGAGCTGCGGCATCACCGGGCGCGCACCCCGCAAGCGCCAACAGGACGATTGCTGCGCCCGCAGCAAGGACGGTGAATCGGGAGGCGTGCATGATGACCTTTCGTTGGTGGTTATGGGTGCTAGCGCGTGGACTAACAGCCACTGCGCCCGAAGTATTTGATCGGGGCACCGAACGAGAAGACGGATCCGTCGGGGTATTCATTGACGACGACGCCGTATCGCCCGTCCACTGTTGGATCCACCAGCCACTTGCCGAAATCGACGACCCAGGTGTCGAGCGTGCCCGGGGCAGCGGCCAGCATTTCGGCGATCGAACTTCCACTGCGCACGTTGGGTGCCAGCTCCAGTGCGAGACCGTTGCCGGTCGCTGGTTCATAAACATGAATCGAGTAAGCCGCCCCTGGTTCCGAAAAGAACCCCACGGGCGAGTCGATCTGAAATGATCCCCAGTCATAGGTCGTTCCCGCGTCCACGCACTCAGAGTCTCCCGCCTGTGTGCTCACCACGGGGTCAGCACCCACTACCAGGGTGAGCTCCGCCGCGGCGGTGGCGCCGTCGGTCGAGAACGGCAGGTCTACCAGAACCTCGCCGGTGTCGGTCAGCACGCTAACGCCTGAGCCGGTGACCAGAATCCTCGAGGCCACCGCGACCGCCACTGGTTCCGCCGTAGGGGTAGGACTCGGGGTCGACGTGCGTGACGGGCTGGGAGTCGAGGATGCCGCATCCGTCGGCGCCGGGACACCGCCTGCGCACCCGGTCAGCGCCAGAGCGATCGCGACTGCTGCGCAAGTGAAAGAGGTTCGGTAACCGGTCACAACCACACTGTATCGAATGTGGCGACCGAAAACAGCCCACACGATTCAGTCCGGTCGCGCCGCGGGAAACGAGCGCTAGGCGGTTTTCGACTCGTCGTCTGACTCGAACTCGTCGCTCTCATGGGAACCGACAACGTACTCGGGCCACTTCTCCAGGTCCTCGGCGAGCCGCGGGTCGCTGGGCCCTCCGGAAAGCTCTTGGGCAAGAGCGTTGTAGTTGGTGTCAGGGCTGAAGTACTTCAGATCCCGCGCCACCTTAGTGTGCTTTGCTTTTTGACGGCCGCGCCCCATGCGAGACCCCCTCTTGATCAGTCCCGATGCGCTGCTACCACGCAGGAAATGTGCGAATTGGGATGGTGGAAAAACTAACGAGCAGTTTAGCACCCAGTGTAGGCGAGCCAGCAGCGGTTCTCCACGGTCGATCCCGCAGGCACCCCGGGTGCCGGTAACGTAATGGAGTGACGTCAGCCAACACCGATACATCCGTGGTGGTGATTGGTGCCGGGCAGGCCGGGCTTTCCGTTTCGTACTATTTGCAGCGACTCGGACTCGACGCGGGCAACGACTTCGTCGTTCTCGATCGCGCCCCCGGCACCGGGGGAGCATGGCAGTTCCGGTGGGAGTCGCTGCGAATCGGATCGGCGCACAAGATCAACGATCTTCCCGGCATGGATGCCCTCGGCTTGAGTTTCGACACAGCCGACCGGCACGCTCCGGCGAAGGAAGTCGTGGCCGACTACTATCGCCGCTACGAGGACCACTACGGCCTGCAGGTTGTTCGCCCGGCGGATGTCACGAGCGTCGAGAACTTCGGGCTCGACATGATGGTCAACTTCACTTTTGACGGCGAAGACAAGGAGGTCTCCACTGTCACGGTCGTGAACGCCACCGGCACCTGGGGGGCTCCGTTCATCCCGTGGTACCCGGGGCTGAAGTCGTTCGCCGGCACACACGTGCACACCAACGACTACGCGTCAGCGGAAGAGTACCGGGGCAAGAAAGTGATCGTGGTGGGGGGTGGCACGAGTGCGATCGGATTCCTGCTCGAGCTCGAGGGCATCGCGAGCGAACTCACCTGGGTGAGTCGGCGACCCATCGACTTTCTGGAGGACGGCGACCTCAACCTCGAAGCCCGCGTCGAGGCGGTCAAGCGGCAGGATGAAGCGGCGCGGGCCGGCCGCGCCTTGCCGAGCATTGTCAGCGGCACGGGGGTACCGCGCACTCGGCGCATCCAAGCCGGAATCGAACGCGGCGTGCTGACCCCTCGTCCGATCTTCGAGTCAATCGAACCCAGTGGCGTGCGCTGGAAGGATGGCGCTTTCAAGCAAGCGGACGTCATCATTTGGTCAACGGGGTTCCGCCCGGAGTTGCGCCATCTTGCTCCGCTCAAGTTGCGCGAGAAGGAGGGTGGGGTCGTGGTCGCTCAGGGCGCATCGTGGAAGGACCCGCGGGTCTTCTTCGCTGGCTATGGGCCTCAGGCATCCACTATCGGCGCGAACCGGGCGGGTCGGATGATCGCCCGACAGGTTGTGGCCACCCTCAGCAAACTGCAAGCGGCTAGGCGATAGTCCGTCAGCGAGGCACTGGAACTCAGGCGGTCCTGAGCCCAAGAGGCAGTTCGCCTAGGCGCCCACCACGTACTTCGCTACCGCATACGAGCCCACGGCCGCGCCGATCCCCACGACAAGATTCGCCAGGATGCTTACCGCGGCGACGCGCCAGCGCCCCGCCGTCACCAACTGCACCGTCTCGACGCCGAGCGTGCTGAAGGTCGTCAGTCCCCCGCACAGGCCGGCAAGCAGCACGAGTTGGATGCCAGCATCCACGCGGCCGTTGGCGGCCAGTCCCAGCACAGTTCCGCCGACTGCCGAACCCGCGGCGTTGACGATTAGCACCGCCCAGGAGAAGTCCCGAGTTGCGGCATCGCTACCGCCGGTACCTCCTCGACTGCGGCTGGCAAACGCGAGCGACACGAGATACCGAATGGCGGCGGCCGCGCCGCCAGCGACCACGGTCGCAAACACGATTGCGGGGGTCACTCGTCCACCCAATCGATTGGCGTTGGTCTCGGGGATCCGAGTCGCAGCCCGAGCCCCGCGGCACCGAGGCCGAGAACCAGCGTTGCGGCGAGGTAGGCCGCCGCGAGCATCCACCGGTCGTTGTGCCCCAGTAGGACCAACGAGGTCGACAGGGCGGAGAAGGTCGTGAACGACCCGAGCAGGCCAGCGCCCAAGCCGGCGCGCGCCCAGATCGGCACCGCCCGCCAGAGCCCGGCGACGAGCAACCCCAGACAGAACGCGCCGACCGTGTTGACCACAAGAGTCGAGACCGGAAAGGTTGCGTCGGTGTGAACGATGAGGGTGTCTATTCCGAGCCGCAGACCGGTGCCGATCATGCCGCCGATAGCGACAGCGATCAATTCGCGCCAGGGCACACTAATCCTTCTTCTCGACCTGAGTCTTGGGGCGAACAACGGTCTTGACTGCGGATGCGGCCTTAGGGTCGGCGGGCGGCATCGGTTTGCGCATCACCGGGCGTCGCGGCTCGCCACGCCGAACGTCGCCGGGAAGCGGCCGCGATCGGCGCCCGTAGATCAGGGTCGATGAATCAAGAAGCCAGGGCACGAGTGCGATGACGACACCGTGTACGAGCGCTAGCTTCTGCCGGATTCGTCGAGCTTTGTGGTTGTGCAGCATGCCCTCCCACCAGTGGCCAACGATGTACTGCGGCATGTACACAGTGACAACCTCTGAACCATGCGTATCGCGACGTGCCTTAATGTACTTGGCCAGCGGAGCACTGATGTCGCGGTACGGCGACTCGAGCACGTTGAGCGGAACCCTGATGTTCTGCTCGACCCAGTCGTGTTCAAGTTCCTGGGTTGCCGGCTCGTCAATCGAGACGTGGACGGCTTCGATGGAGCTGTGACGGGCGGCGATGGCGTAGTCGAGTGCCTTCAGCACGGGCTTCTGCATGCGGCCAACGAGCACGATCGCGTGATCGCCGTTCGCACCGAAGCGGGTCGTCGGGTCGGCTTCAATCTCGCGGTCGACATCGCGGTAGTAGCGGTTCACGCCCACCATGAGAATGAACAGGATCGGCATGATCACGAACACGATCCACGCGCCATGGGTGAACTTGGTGATTGTCACGACGACGAGCACGCTTGCTGTGAGGGTTGCACCGAATGCGTTGGTCACCAGACTGCGGAAGATCTGGCCACGGTTGCTCGCGCCCTCCCTCAGAAGCCGGATCCAGTGCCGAACCATTCCGGTTTGACCGAGCGTAAACGACACGAAAACGCCAATGATGTACAGCTGGATGAGGGAGGTAACGTCTGCACCGAAGATCACGATAATCACGCCGGCGACGATCGACAGCGCGATCACCCCGTTCGAGAAGATGAGGCGGTCTCCGCGGGTGGACAGTGATTTGGGCGCGTAATGATCCCTCGCCAATATCGACCCCAGCAGCGGGAACCCGTTGAATGCCGTGTTGGCCGCCAGCAGCAACACGGCGGCCGTTGCCCCCTGGATGATGAAGAACGCGACGCTGTTGTTGCCAAAAGTTGACGAAGCGATCTGCGCGATCAGACTGCGCTGTGGAGTCGTGTCGCAGTTCTCGAATCCGATCAGATCGCACGCACGCTCCGCGTAATGCACGCCGGAGATCAGCGCGAGAAGGATGAGACCGGAGAAGAGCATCACGGCAATCGTGCCCATCGCCACGAGTGTCTTCTGAGCGTTCTTGGCCTTCGGCTTGCGGAAGGCCGGCACACCGTTTGCGATGGCCTCAACGCCCGTGAGCGCGGCACAGCCACTCGCGAAGGATCGCAGCAGCAACAGCACGATGCCCGCCTGCGCGAGCGAGTGCCCTTCCACCTGGAAACCAGCGCTCTCGGCGACCGGTGCATCGCCCGCGAGTGTGCGCGCCAGGCCCACGATGAGCATCACGGCGATGCTGCCAATGAACAGGTAGGTCGGCACCGCGAACGCCTTGCTTGACTCGCGCACACCGCGCAAGTTCACGGCAGCCAGAATAATGATGAACCCGACGGCGATCTCCACCCGGAATGGGTTGAGACCGGGCAGCGCCGAGATGATGTTGTCAACACCCGACGCGACCGACACCGCGACGGTCATCACGTAGTCGACCAAGAGAGCGGATGCCACGACCAGTCCGGCCTTCTCGCCGAGATTCTTCGACGCGACTTCGTAGTCGCCGCCGCCGCTGGGGTAGGCCTTGACGAGCTGCCGGTAAGACAGCACGACAACAATCATCAGAATGACGACGGCCAGTGCCACCCACGGCGCAAAGGACAGGAACGCCAGCCCGCCGATCAGGAGGATCATCAACAGCTCTTGGGGCGCGTACGCCACAGACGAGAGCGGGTCGCTCGCAAAAATGGGGAGAGCAAGGTACTTGGGTAGTAGCTGGCCTTCGAGCTTTTCGGAAGGGAGAGGATCCCCGATAAGCCAGCGCTTAGGAGACCGGACTTCGTCTGTCACGAGGGGCGAGCCTACTCCTACTTCGCGGTGCGATGCTCACGGGCTGGCCGCCTAGAATCCTCGTGTGGCTACACGGGATTCTCGACGACGCCGCTGGCCGTGGATCGTGGCCGGCATCCTCGTGGTGGTGCTTGTTCCGGTGGCGATCTTGGGCATTCCGATCCTGACCCACCAAGATCAGGGCGTTTCGGTGCAAGTGAAGCCGACGACCCCCTGGCCTCTGGAGGTATCGGCCGCCGGAGGTGACGGCAGAACACGGTCCTTCGTCGTGTCGGCCCCGGATGCCGGGGTGGTCGACACGTCCGCGCTCGCGGTTGGCGAAAGGATCGTAGTCAGCGGCACTGGATATGACGGGTCGCGCGGTATCTACGTCGCGATCTGCGTCATCCCCGCCGACCCCACCATCAAGCCGGGCCCGTGCATTGGGGGGGTTCCCGATCAGGTCGCGACGAACGCCGAGGTCGGCGCCGTGCAGTACGCGCCGAGCAACTGGATCAACGACGACTGGGCCTGGAAGCTTTTTGGCGCGCGAAGTTACGACGATGTCGCTGCCGGCACCTTTACCGCTTACCTCGAAGTGGGTGACCCGGCCGGGGCGGATTTCGACTGTTTCGTGGATGCCTGTGGCATTTTCACCAGGAACGATCACACGGCGCTCGGCGATCGCGTTCAGGATCTCTATGTACCGGTTAGGTTCGCGGCCGGCTAAACGCCGCGCGCACGCCCTCCAGGCCGAGCCGGAGCGCCTCGACGGTCTCCGCAGTCAACTCGCCACGGGATGCCGCCTCGCGAATGTCGGTGCGCAGTTGCGCCCGCGACGCACTCAGCACGGCCTCGGCCTGGGCGAGCTGCATTGAGTTGCTGTTGTGGCTCGTCGTGCGCTCGGCGTGGATGCTCTCGGCGAGCTTGCGAGACTCGGTACGAGCATCCCGAGCAGCGGCCGCAAGGTCGGCGCGCAACGTTCGCATCGCGTCGTTGACTGTTGTGCGCACCTCGTCGGCGAGGCGACGCACCGAGTCGGTGACGTCATTCTCGATGCCGTCGAGCTCGTGAGCCCGGTCGGCCAGTTCGGCACGCCCGGCATCCGTGATCTGGTATACCGTCTTGCGACCATCGGTCACCTTCGTGACGAGCGCCTCATCTTCGAGCTTGGCGAGCCGCGGGTAGATCGTTCCGGCGCTGGGGATGTACGTTCCACCAAAGCGGTCGCCGAGAGCCTGAATCAATTCGTAGCCGTGCATGCCGGTCGCCGAGTCCGCCAGCAGACTGAGCAGGTAGAGCCGCAGGTGTCCGTGGGCGAAGACCGGGGGAGTCATGCCGGCACCGTGGCGTGAACCACCGAGACGTTGCCGGAAACCGTGTTCGCCTTGAATTCGAGCCATGCGTGGTCGAGGCTTCCGAACTTGCCGACATACGACCCGCGTACGCCGCGAATCTCGGACTCGTCTAGTTGAAGTCGACCGCTGACGGTGTTGATCGAGTACTGGGCTGGCAGGTCGGCAGCCACTCGAGTGGTTACCGATCCAGTCACGGTGTTCACTTTCACCGAGTCGGGCGCGCCGGTGAGGTCGAGGAATACGTCGCCAGCAACGGTGTCGCCCGCGAACGTGCTCACCTGCCCCGAGACGGTCATGTCGCCACTGATCGAGTGCGCGGTTATCGCACCGATATGGCCGAGCACGGAGAGTTCTCCGCTGACACTGTTGAGTTGAAGATCGCCCTGCACATTATCGACGACGACGTCACCGCTGACGGTGCTGATCGTGGCGTCCTCGGTGAGCCCGGTGATGAGAGCCGACGCAGAGACCACACCGAACTTGAGCGCTACGTCGCGCGGAACCTGGATGCTGATGTCGGTGCGAGCGCTTCCACGGAATGACTTGAATACCTCGATGAAGTTGTCCCAGCGCAATTGTGGGTGGTCTATCTCGAGCATGTCGCCGTCAACGGTGATCTTCAGTTCACGTCCGTTGACAGAATTCACTTCGACTCGGGTGCCCGCATCGTCGTGGCCGACGATGTTCACCTGCCCGGCGATCAGACCGACCTTGAGACGACGGATGCCGTCGATGTCGATCACCTTCGGGCCGTCGACGAGCCACTTTTCTTGCGCCATGGAACATTCCTCTCAATGAACGCGATATATCGCGTCTGCGAGAAACACGATATATCTCGACATCCGACAAGTCAAGCTATATCGCGAAACAGTACTTTGGCCACTGCGGCGAGGTGGGGTTGCTGCCGGCGACCCGGATCGGCAAAAACGGGTATCGCAACTACGACCAGACCGCTCTGGTGCGGCTTCAGCGCATCCTGATGCTGCGCGACCTGGGGCTCGGACTTCCCGCGATCGGCGACGTGATCGCCGGCCAGCGGGATGACTCAGACGCGCTCGCCGCACACCTGGCTTGGCTGCGCGATGAGCGAAGCCGCCTCGACAAGCAGATTGCGTCGGTTGAGGCAACCGTCGAGACACTAAAAGGAGGCGAGCAACTGATGGCAGAAGAAATGTTTGGCGGATTCGACCACACGCAGTACCGGGAGGAAGTCGTCGATCGCTGGGGCGCGAAAGCGTACGCGGACAGCGATCGCTGGTGGCGCTCGAAAAGCGCGACGGACAAGTCGCAGCGGATGAGTCAACAGAAGCAACTCGCGGCCGAGTGGATGGCGGCTGCCGCGGCGGGAGGCTCCCCCAGCGGCGACGAGGCACAGGCACTCGCCGAACGGCACGCCGAATGGCTCGGCGGCATCCCGGGAACGCCGGGAAGTGAGACCGGGCGCCCAACTAAGGCATACTTCATCGGCCTTGGCGAGATGTATGTGGCCGACGAGCGCTTCGCCGCAAAATATGGCGGGCTCGAAGGCGCCGGCTTCGTGCGCGACGCCATGGCGGTCTATGCCGAGAAGAACCTTTAGGAGCGGCCGGTGGTCGAGCTCGGGATCTCGACGACCTCGATCGCCGGGGTCGGCTCGATCGCCGGGGCCGACTCGGCGGCCGGCACGCGCAGCCACGGAATGGTCACGTGCACCATGGGCCCGATGAGCAGTGCAAAAGCGAGAGTCCCGATGCCCACATTGCCGCCGAGAATCCACCCAACCGTCAGCACCGTCAGCTCGATCGCGGTCCGGGCGATCCAGAGTTTGACGCCGAAGCGGTTGTGTATGCCGGTCATCAGCCCGTCCCGAGGACCGGGGCCCATCCGGGCGCCGATGTACAGGCCGGTGGCGAGTGCCACCACGGCGAGACCGAGGGCAAACATCAGGATGCGCGGGAGCAGGTCGTCAGTAATCGGTAGGGCCCAGAGACCCAACTGCGCCGCCGGACCGACCATCAGCACGTTCGCTACCGTTCCGATGCCGGGCTTCTGCCGGATCGGGATCCACAGCAGAAGCACGAGCGCACCCACGAGCACGGTGATCAAGCCGAACGAGAGGCCAGTGCGCAGAGCGATGCCTTGGGTGAGCACGTCCCACGGCGGCACGCCGATTCCACCGCGCACCATCAAGGCGATGCCCGCGCCGTACAGGAACAGTCCGAGGGCGAGCTGGCCAATTCGGCGAGTCATGATCATGAAGCAATCCAATACCCGGATTGGCATTGCCACCAGATGCCAATCGACCTAATGTGGCCTCATGAACTCCGTTTCCGCGCGCGCATTGGCCACCATGATGGAGGGCTGGCGTGATGCAGGAGTCGCCTACGCGGCGCTGGCCGACCGCATCCGTCTCCTCGTTCTCGACGGTCGAATCGCGCCAGCAACTCGCTTACCCGCCGAGAGGGAGCTCGCAAGCCAATTGGGCGTCAGCCGCACAACCGTCACTGCGGCATATGCCGACCTGCGCGACGCGGGCTTCCTCTCCAGCGTGCGCGGTTCGGGCAGCCTGGCCCAGCTGCCACTGCGGTCCGCGTCGATACCCGACCCGGTGCGCACTGATTACCTCGACTTCAGCAAGGCGACGCTGCCCGCGATGCCCCAAGTACTCGCGGCCGCTCGCCATGCGGCCGAGGAGTTGCCGCGGTACATTGGCGAGTCTGGCTTCGACCCGATCGGGCTTCCGGTGTTGCGCGAAGCACTTGCCGCGAGGTACAGAGCGCGCGGGCTGCCGACCACGCCCGACCAGCTCATGGTGACCGTCGGAGCTCAACACGCGATCGCCCTGATAGCCCGAACCATCATGGCGCGCGGTGATCGCGCCCTCGTCGAAAACCCCACCTATCCGCACGCGCTCGATGCCCTGAAGAGCGCCGGTGCCCGGATCGTGCCGATCAGCGTGACCACCGACGACGGGTGGGATGACGTCGGCATCGAACAGGGAATCCAAAGAACCAGCCCATCGCTGGGCTACCTCATGCCCGACAACCACAACCCGACCGGGCGCAGCATGCCGCTCGAGCAGCGTGTCAGGGTGCTGGAGCTTGCGGCGAGACAGGGGACAACGATCGTCGCCGACGAGACGATGGTCGACCTCGGTCTTGATGGCGCTCCCGCTCCGTTGCCATTCGCTGCTCACGGCAGTGCAATCCTGATCGGGTCGGTCGGCAAGTCGGTGTGGGGCGGACTGCGGATCGGGTGGATCCGGGCCGACCGAACCATCATCCAGCGCCTTGCCCGAGCCCGGCTCTCCGGCGATCTGGGTACCCCGATGCTCGAGCAACTCATCGTCACCGAGTTGCTCGCCGACTACGACGCAATACTCGAGGAGCGTCGACTGCAGTTGCGCGCCGGTCGCGATCGCCTGGTTGGGATGCTCGGCGAGGCGATTCCCGAGTGGCGTCTGCCGCATGCCGCGGGTGGCCTCACGCTGTGGGCCAACCTCGGGTCCCCGGTGAGCTCGCAGCTCGCCCTCGCGTCGCGCAACTTCGGGCTCGTGATAGCGGCCGGACCGCGCTTCGGCGTGGATGGCGCGTTCGAGCGTTTCATCCGCATCCCCTTCTCGTACCCGCACGAGGAGACTGCGCGTGGGGTCGAGGCACTGAGGGCGGCGTGGGCGACGGTCGGCAGGCATTCACTACCCGAGGCCAGCGCCGAT
The DNA here is from genome assembly GCA_038207805.1 of Actinomycetales bacterium. Classification (GTDB taxonomy): domain Bacteria; phylum Actinomycetota; class Actinomycetes; order Actinomycetales; family Microbacteriaceae; genus Rhodoglobus. The sequence continues at coordinate 15,313 of JBBQZJ010000014.1, forward strand.
TTCGCGAACGTCATTTAGGGCTTACTCCCGGCGGAGTACATCGATGCTCTGAGGCGCTGAGAGAATAGGGTGTGCATCTTCTCTCGGTCTTTAGCCTGCGCAATCGCGCCCTCATCGCTCTGATCACTATCGTCGTCGGAATCTTTGGCGGTGTCGCGCTTACCAGCCTCAAGCAGGAGCTCATCCCGAGCCTGTCGCTGCCGCAGATCTTCATCATCACGAGCTACCCGGGCGCGAGCCCCGCCGTTGTCGACAAAGACGTGTCGACTCCGATCGAGGCAGTGATTCAGACCGTCGCTGGGTTGGAATCGACGACGGCGACTTCGAGCGCCAACGTCTCCCAGATAACCGCCTCGTTTAGTTACGGCACAAACATCGCCACCGCCGAGCAAAAGGTTCAGCTCGCCATCAACCGCATCTCGAACACGCTTCCCGATTCGGCCGAGACCCAGGTGCTCACCTTCAACTTCAGCGATCTTCCGGTCATTCAGCTCGCGGTGACCA
>JBBQZJ010000015.1:0-15584 GCA_038207805.1 Actinomycetales bacterium
CAGATCGTCGTGGCCATAGTCGCGCCGCTGGTCGGCAACTCGCCGACGGGCAGCCTTCTCGAGTTCTGGATCTATCTCGTCACCGCCGCCTTGCTGCCGCCCGCCGCGGGAGTGTGGGCTCTCGTTGACCGCAGCAAGTGGAGCACGGTTGTGCTCGGGGTGGCCGCACTCGCCGTTGCAGTGATGCTCTATCGGATGGGTCAGATCTGGTTCGTTCAGGGCGCCTAGGCAGGGTGCCGTGGGGGCGCTCCAGTCGCCTACAGTAATAAGGATGTCCCCAATCGTTTCTTCGAGAGCCCGGGGTGCGGGTCGTGTGCTGATCGCCGTCTACGCGATCTTGGCCCTCGCCGCCGTGGCTCGGTCAGCGTTTCAGATCGCCACCAAATTCGGCGACGCGCCGGTGGCTTACCTGCTCTCGGCGCTGGCCGGCCTCGTCTATGTGCTGGCCACCGTGGCCCTGCTTCGACCGGGACGCGCCTGGTACGCCGTCGCGTGGGTGACCATTGTCTTCGAGCTGGTCGGCGTGTTGGCCGTCGGTTCGCTCAGTCTGTGGGATGGCCAACTGTTCCCCTCCGATACGGTCTGGTCGTTCTTCGGCCGCGGCTACCTCTTCATCCCCGCGCTGCTGCCGCTACTGGGGATCGCTTGGCTGGTCCGAAATCGACCGGCACCGGGGGAGGCCTAAGTTGCACGTTTTCCATTCGTTGGCCGAGATCCCCCAAGGCTTCGGTCCGAGCGCGGTCACGGTGGGCAAGTTCGACGGAGTGCATGCGGGCCACCGCGCCATTATCGCAAGGCTTGATTCGACGGCCAAGGCTCGATCGTTGACCTCAGTTGTCGTGACTTTCGATCGCAACCCTCTTGCTCTACTGCGTCCCCAAGACTGCCCCGACAATCTCGTGAGCAGTGCACAAAAGCTCGAGCTTCTGGCGGAGACGGGCGTGGATGCCACGGTCATGCTCGAGTTTGACGAGCGACTCAGTGCTGAGTCGGCGGAGCAGTTCGTGTCGACGGTTCTCGTTGACGCGCTATCGGCCAGCGTTGTTCTGGCTGGCTCCGATTTCCGGTTCGGCGCGGGGGGCGCGGGAACCATCGACACCCTCGAGCGACTGGGGCGTCAGTTCGGTTTTGATGTCCTGACGATGGATGATGTCGTGTGGTCCGCGGATCGCCGAGCGTCATCCAGTTGGATCCGACAGTTGCTCGACGAGGGACGAGTCGGCGAAGCGGCACAATTACTCGGCAGGCCGCCCACCGTGCGTGGCACTGTTATCCATGGGCAGCAGCGTGGACGCGTGCTGGGGTACCCGACGGCGAACCTCTCGCCGGAGCTTGAGGGCTTCATCCCTGCCGACGGTGTATATGCCGCGTGGCTGACCGTGGGGTCAGTGCGCTACCCGTCGGCAGTATCGGTCGGCAACAATCCCACGTTCACCGGTGTGCCAGACAAGCAGATCGAGGCGCACGCGTTCGATCAGCAAATCGACCTCTACGGACAGGTCGTAGAGGTGTCATTCGTGCACTACATCCGCGGCATGGTCAAGTTCCCCGGGGTCGATGAACTGTCGGCTCAGATGGCGATCGACGAAGTTCGCATCCGGGCATTGCTCGGCGTGCCGCCGAGAAAGTGAGTCCGTTCGGTCGGACCGCTCCCCTCGGAGCCGGCCGAGCCGTTGCCCTGCTCGGCATTGTGCTACTCGCGCTCAACCTTCGCACGGGCGTTGCTGTGCTCTCACCCATTGTGAGATCGATCTCGGAGGACATCCCGTTGTCCAGCGTAGGCATCGGGCTGCTGGGGATGCTTCCGCCCCTTGCCTTCGCGGTCAGTGGGATCGTGGCGCCGCTCGTCGCACGCCGGGTCGGCATCGAGGCCACCATGGTTCTCGCGTGTGTCGCCATGGCGGTCGGACCGCTTGTGGGCGCGCTCGCACCCAACTACGCGGTGCTGCTGCTAGGCAGTATTGTGCTGCTGGCCGGAATGGGCTTCGGCAATATTCTGTTGCCGCCGGTGATCAAGCGGTACTTCCCCACTCGAGTCGGCACCGTGACGTCGGTGTACGCCACCCTCATGTCCCTGGGCGCATCGCTGCCGCCGCTGTTGGCTGCTCCGCTGGCGCTAGCGAGCAGCTGGCGCGTCGCTCTGGGCGTGTGGGGCATCGTCGCGGTGATCGCAGCCGTGCCCTGGATTCTGTTGTGGAATGACAGTCGTCGGGAGCGCGCCATCGTTGTGCGGGACGCTGTTGCAACCCCGGAGCCGGAGGTCATCGGGCGTCTAGTCCATTCGCGCGTAGCGTGGGCGATTGCCCTGAGCTTCATGCTGACAAGTTTCACCGTCTACGCGATATTTGCCTGGCTGCCCGAAATGGTCGCCGATCTTACGGGCGCCCCCGCCACCGCCGGCGGATCCCTGCTCGCCCTCTTCGCGATCATGGGACTGCCATCCGCAATCCTCATGCCTCTTCTTGCGACCCGAGTTCGTAACGTCGGTTGGTTGATCGGTCTGGGAACGGTTCTGTTCTTCGCGGGCTTTCTCGGGTTGTTGCTGGCTCCCGGCGCCGCTACCTGGTTGTGGGTCGTGCTGGTGGGCAGCGGCCCGCTAATTTTCCCGCTGACTCTGGTGCTCATCAATCTGCGCACCGAGTCGCCAGCATCGTCGGTTGCTCTCAGTGGATTCGTGCAGGGCATCGGCTACGGGGGCGCGGCGTTGGGGCCACTGGTCGTCGGGTTCATTCACGACATCACGAACGGCTGGACCGTACCGCTGATCTTCCTGCTGGCGGTGGCGGCCCTAATCCTGGGTCCGGCATTCGTGCTTGCATCACCACGCACGGTTGAAGAGGATCTCGCCCGACGGGTCAGCTGACGTGGGCGCGCCGGTGGATGAGCGCAGCGGCGCCGATGAGAGGACCTTCGCCGGAGAGCCCGGAGGCGACGACTCGCACCTTCGTGACGAAGGGGAACGCTGAGCGCTCCTGAATTGTTTCGCGGATGATGTCAAACAGATCGGGGGTCACGTGAGAAAACCCGCCGCCGATGGCCACCAATTCCAGATCGAGAAGCGAGGTCGCAGAACCGATAGCCTGACCAATCGCACGGCCAGCTCTGCTCACCGCCGCGATAGCAATGGGATCGCCGCCGGCGTAGCTGGCAGCCAGGTCTTCGCCCGACGCGCCCGTCCAACCCTGCCGCTGGGCCCATAGTGTCGTCCGTGGCCCCGAGGCGACGGCTTCGAGACATCCGGTGCCGCCACAGTCGCAAGGGTCGTCGAATCCGCCCACCTCGACGTGACCGATGTGGCCCGCGTTCCCGGTGGGGCCGGCCACCGCCCGACCGTCTAGGAGAAGTCCGCCTCCCACGCCGGTCGAGACCACCATCCCCATGACGTTGCTCTCGCCCTGCGCGGCGCCGAGCCAATGCTCGGCTAGGGTGATGCATTCGCCATCCATGCGCAGCACCACGTCAACGCCCGGGACTTCGGAAACGACCAGATCCCGCAAGGGGTACTCGCGCCACGAGGGCAGGTTGAGCGGAGACACCCGACCTTCGGCAAGGGTAATTGGGCCCGCACTGCCGATACCGACTCCCGCTAGAGAACCAGAGGCAGGAAGGGCTGTGGTGGCCCGCCGCACTACTTCGCGAACACTGTCGGCGAGTTGATCCGATGTCGACCCCCTGCCGGTGGGCGCCCTGAACCTGCTGGCGTCGAGAAGTGTTCCGGCGTCGTTGACGAGCGCTGCCTCCACCTTGGTTCCACCGAGGTCGACCGCGAGCGCAAAAGCGCGAGAGGATGCTGGCACCGGTCCAGCCTATTGGGGCGGACGGCGCATCCCTGCTGGTGGAGGGGTGCCATTGCTCATATGAGCAAATGTGCTACATATGTTGCGAACCGTTGTTCTGTTGCTTAGGCTCGACACATCGCACGATGAAGGGAGAGCCCGTGAACGAGACAACGGAAGTCATCGCCGTGCGCGCCGCGGAGCTCTACTATGACGAGAACTTGTCCCAAGATGAGATCGGCGGCCTGCTTGGAATAACCCGCTGGAAGGTCGGCCGATTGCTCGCTCAGGCTAAGGAGCGCGGAATTGTGAGGATTGAGATCGTACATCCTCGCGCTAGACGACTCGGGGTCGAACGCCAACTCAGGGAGCGCTTCCGATTGGCCGATGCGGTCGTGGTTCCGGTACCTGCGGTATCGGCGGAGACCGGAGCACGAGTCGCGCAGGCTGCGGCAGACTACCTCACCGCGTTTCGGCCGGTGCCACGCACTCTCGGTGTTAGTTGGGGGCGCACCGTTGATGCGGTGGCGGATAGCCTCGAGAAAGATTGGGCCAGAGGCGTGACCGTCGTTCAAATCAACGGCGGAGTGAGCCTGAGTCGGCGCCCGGGCACAGCGGCACATACAGCGGTCACCATTGCGCAGAAGTCGGCGGGGCAGGCAGTGCTGTTGCCCAGCCCGGCGATTCTTGAGCGGCTCGAAACCAAGCAGGCGATCGAATCCGACCGCACAGTCGCCGGTGTCATGGCGCTCGCGGCCGAGGCGTCGATGTACCTGTTCAGCGCTGGGGTCCCGGATGCAACATCCATCCTCGTCGAGAACGGCTACTTGGCCTCGGCCGACCTCGATGAACTGCGCCGCAAGGGTGCGGTTGGGGACGTCGTCGGTCGGTTCGTCGATGCTAATGGGAACATCGCTGACCCGGGCCTAGATGAACGGACGCTCGGCTTGGGCCTCAGTCAGCTTCGCTCGGCGAAGAACACGGTCTTCGTCGTCTCAGGCGAGGCCAAGCACCTCGTTGCGCGAGCCGTCGTCACCAGCGGACTGTGTACGGTCATCGTGACCGATGAAGCGACAGCGATCGCACTCTTGGAGGACGCACCATGACACTGGACACCCCGCAGACGCTTGCCCCGGCCGAACGAGCCCTCGCGCTGATCGGGTCCGATCTCACGGAGAAGAGCCTGAAGCTGCATCTGGATGGGCTCTCCGGTGTGGATGCCGTCGGCCTGCACGAGCGGGCGGCGGGACTCGCTACCCGGTCGATCAAGACCACCTCGAAGGCGTGGGCACTCGACACCATCATTCGGCTCATCGACCTCACGACCCTCGAAGGAGCCGACACTCCCGGCAAGGTTCGATCCTTGGTCGCGAAAGCGATCAATCCAGACCCGTCAGACCCAGCGACGCCACGGGTCGCAGCCGTGTGTGTATACGGCGACATGGTTTCATCCGCCGTTGATGCGCTAGGAACGGCGCACGGGGATCCCGATCAGGGCCGCATCAGCATCGCCGCAGTCGCAACGGCCTTTCCGAGTGGCCGTGCGTCTCTGAAGGTCAAACTCGCTGACACGGCCGACGCCGTTGCGGCAGGTGCCGACGAGATCGACATGGTCATCGATCGCGGTGCATTTCTCTCGGGCAACTACGGCACTGTGTTCGACCAGATCGTCGCCGTCAAGGAAGCGTGCCGACGCGACGACGGGAGTTACGCCCATCTCAAGGTCATTCTCGAGACGGGGGAGCTCAACACCTACGACAACGTGCGCCGAGCATCCTGGCTAGCGATTCTCGCCGGGGGAGACTTCATCAAGACGTCAACCGGAAAGGTCGCGCCCGCCGCCACCCTCCCCGTCACTCTGCTCATGCTCGAGGTCGTGCGCGACTGGCACCGACTTACCGGCGAGAAGATCGGGGTCAAGCCTGCCGGAGGCATCCGTCAGTCGAAGGATGCGATCAGGTACCTCGTGACCGTTGCCGAGACCGTTGGCGAGCAATGGCTGCGACCACATTTGTTTAGATTCGGGGCGTCGAGCCTGCTCAATGACGTACTGCTGCAACGCCAAAAGATGACGACCGGCCACTACTCGGGCCCCGACTACGTGACGATTGATTAGGGGCAAGAACATGACAGAGATCGCGAAGTTCCTCGACTATGCGCCAGCGCCGGAGTCGACGAGCATCCTCAGCCTAAAGAAGAGCTATGGGCTCTTCATCGACGGCGAGTTCGTTTCCGGACACGGGAAGCCGTTTTTGACGATATCCCCGGCAACCGAGGAGCGAGTCGCCGAGATAGCGAACGCAAACTCGAAAGACGTCGATACGGCGGTGGCCGCGGCTCGACGCGCCTACGATCGCACCTGGAGCAGGTTGTCGGGTGCCGATCGCGGAAAGTATCTGTTCCGGATCGCTCGGCTGGTGCAGGAGCGCGCGCGTGAACTCGCGGTGGCCGAGAGTTTGGACAACGGCAAGCCGATCCGGGAATCGAGGGACGTAGACGTACCTCTGGTGGCCGCGTGGTTCTTCTACTACGCGGGGTGGGCAGACAAACTCGACTACGCGGGCCTCGGGCCGGCACCGCGCGCTCTGGGGGTAGCTGCACAGGTCATTCCGTGGAATTTCCCGCTACTCATGCTGGCGTGGAAGATCGCGCCAGCGCTTGCCGCGGGCAACACGGTCGTGATCAAGCCGGCCGAGACGACCTCGCTCAGCGCAATGATCTTCGCCGAGATCCTGCAGCAGGCCGAACTTCCCGCCGGAGTGGTCAACATCATCACGGGGGCCGGCGACACCGGTCAGGCACTGGTGAACCATCCCGACGTAAACAAGGTTGCCTTCACCGGCTCGACCGGGGTCGGTCGTGCAATCGCCAAGTCGATAGCGGGTACCGGCAAGAAGGTCACCCTCGAACTCGGGGGTAAGGCCGCCAATATCGTGTTCGACGACGCGCCCATCGATCAAGCGATCGAGGGAATTGTCAACGGGATCTTCTTCAACCAGGGTCATGTGTGCTGTGCGGGGTCGAGGCTGCTCGTTCAGGAAAACGTGCATGACGAGGTAGTGGACCGTCTCAAGTCGAGGCTGTCCACGCTGCGCTTGGGCGATCCGCTGGACAAGAACACCGACATCGGGGCGATCAACTCGCGAGAGCAGCTGGATCGAATCCGCACGCTAAGCGACATTGGCGAGGCCGAGGGCGCCGAGCGCTGGAGCGCACCCTGTGTTATCCCGGACAAGGGCTTCTGGTTTGCACCAACCCTGTTCACGAATGTGTCGACCTCATCGACGATCGCGCGTGAGGAGATCTTTGGTCCAGTGCTCAGCGTGATGACATTTCGAACGCCAGCGGAAGCGATTGCCAAGGCGAACAACACGCCATATGGGCTTTCGGCGGGGATCTGGAGCGACAAGGGCTCTAAAATTCTCGCCGTCGCTGACCAGCTTCGTGCTGGCGTCATCTGGGCGAACACCTTCAACCGGTTCGACCCCGCCAGCCCCTTCGGTGGCTTTAAGGAGAGCGGATACGGCCGCGAAGGTGGTCGTCACGGGTTGGCTTCCTATTTGACATCCGCCGGGTGGCGCGCCCATCAGGTGGGGTCACCGTCGTCTCGTGCGATTTCCCAGAAGGCCGTGAAATGACCAGACTTACCGTACCCAAGACCTACAAGCTTTACATCGGCGGCAAGTTCCCGCGCAGCGAGAGCGGCCGCACGTACGAGGTCGTCACCAGGAAGGGCGCGTTCCTTGCCAACGCGGCGAAGGCGAGCCGCAAAGACGCCCGAGACGCGGTCGTGGCGGCGCGTGCCGCTTTCGGTGGCTGGTCGTCGGCTACGGCATACAACCGCGGTCAGGTGCTGTACCGCATCGCCGAATTGTTGGAGGGCCGCCGCGATCAGTTCGTGGATGAGCTGGTCTCGACCGAGGGCGTGTCCCGTGCCGCAGCGACGAAGCAAGTCGATACGGCAATCGATGCCTGGGTCTGGTACGCCGGGTGGGCCGACAAGTACGTGCAGGTCGCCGGAAACGGCAATGCTGTTTCCGGTCCGTACTTCAACCTCTCAACGCCCGAGCCAACGGGCATCGTCGCAATCGTGGCGCCGCAGACGACCGGGTCTCTGCTGGGCCTGGTCAGCGTCATTGCACCCGCGATCGTCAGCGGCAACACCGTTGTCGTGATCGCGCATCAGTTGGCTCCGCTCAGCGCAATCAGCTTGAGCGAGGTGCTGGCCACCAGCGATGTTCCCGGTGGTGTCATCAACATTTTGACGGGCTCGCCCGCCGAGATCGCTCCCTGGTTGGCCAGCCATGCCGACGTAAACGCACTCGACCTCACTGGTGCCGAGGCACTGGAGTGGGTCGACCTGCAGATCGCGGCAGCCGACACTCTCAAGCGCGTGGTGACACCCGAGCCGGGCATCCCATCGCCGTCGCTGGAGCGAATCGTCGCCTTCACCGAGACGAAAACTGTCTGGCACACCAAATCGCTGATCTGAGGCAGCGCAACCCACAGCGCCGCTTCGGGAGACACTAGAGCATGCGCATTCTCGTTACGGGTGCCACCGGATACATCGGTGGACGCCTCGCCCCTCGCCTCCTCGACGCCGGACACGAGGTGCGAGTCGTGGTGCGCGACCCCACAAAGTTGAGAGATGTACCGTGGGCCGCGAAAGTCGACATTGTGACCGGCGATCTGACGGATGCCGCGGCCACGGCCGATGCTGTCGCCGGCATGGATGCGGTGTACTACCTCGTGCACGCCATGGGGACCCAGGGCGACTTCGAGAGCACCGAGCGGGCCAGCGCCACGAACGTGGCAGTCGCCGCGAAGGCCGCCGGTGTCTCGCGCGTCGTCTATCTCGGTGGCTTGCACCCGGATGTGCCGATCGAATCGCTGTCGCGCCACCTCCGCAGCCGTGCGGAGGTCGGCCGCATTTTGCTCGACTCAGGGGTTCCGACGGTGGCGCTCCAGGCGGGCGTGGTCATCGGGTCGGGGTCAGCGTCGTTCGAGATGATCCGTCATCTCACCGAGGTGTTGCCGTACATGCCGGCGCCGAAGTGGGTACGAAACTTCATCCAGCCGATCGCAGTGCGCGATGTCTTGCACTATCTTCTGGAAGCCGTCTCGCTGCCCGCCGAGATCAACCGCACCTTCGACATCGGAGGCCCGGATGTGCTGCGCTACGGCCAGATGATGAACGGATATGCCCTCGAGGCGGGGTTGCGTCAGCGGGCAATTGCGTCGCTGCCGGTATTGACTCCGTGGCTGGCATCGCAGTGGGTCAACCTCGTGACACCGATACCGCGTCGTCTCGCCGTTCCGATCATCGAGTCCCTGCAGTTTGACTGCGTGGCAAGCGAACACGACATCACTCAATACATCCCCGACCCGGCGGGTGGCCTTACCGGGTACCGCAAGGCGGTGCGCCTCGCGCTCGCCAAGATGCGCGATGGCGAGGTCGAGACAAGTTGGCAGGATTCCCGCATCGTCGGTGTACCGAGCAACCAATTGCCCAGCGACCCAGAATGGGCCGGGCACACGGTGTACACCGACCTGCGTGTGCAGCACTCCACCGCCCCGGTCGATCGACTCTGGTCAGTTATCGAGGGTATTGGCGGGGAGAATGGCTGGTATTCGTTTCCCCTCGCCTGGGCGGTGCGCGGCTGGGCCGACAAGCTCGTGGGTGGCGTAGGGCTGAGGCGGGGACGCCGCAATTCGAGCCGCCTCAACGTGGGTGACGCCCTCGATTTCTGGCGAGTGGAGACACTGGAGCACGGACGTTTCCTGCGCCTGCGCGCCGAGATGAAGGTGCCAGGCACCGCCTGGTTGGAAATGACCGCCGAAGCCGACCCGGCCGGCGGATCCACCTACCGGCAGCGGGCCGTGTTCTTTCCTTCGGGCTTGGGCGGCCGGTTGTACTGGTTTGCAATTCTTCCGTTCCACGGGGTGATCTTCTCCGGTATGGCGAACAAGATTACGCAGACCGCGGCACGGCCATTACGGTAGACGCGTGTCATCCGTCGTTGTCGTTGGTAGTGCCAATGTCGATCTGGTCTACCGAGTCGAGCGAATCCCTTTGCCGGGGGAGACGCTCTTGGCATCCGGATCCAGCACTGCCCGGGGCGGCAAGGGCCAAAATCAGGCGGTAGCAGCCGCTCGCGCTGGCGCTTCGACCGCCTTCGTCGGCGCCGTGGGAACCGACAGCTTCGGAGCGCTCACCCGCGCTGGCCTGGCGAGCGATGGGATCGATGTCTCCCGCTTACGCGAGGTCGATGCCCCCACCGGAACGGCGCTTATCGCTGTCGACAACTCCGGCGAGAACACCATAATCGTCGATTCTGGTGCCAATCGCCGGTTGGTCAGCCTCGATGAAGCGGATGCCGTAGCGATCGCCGCGGCAGACGTGCTCGCGCTCCAGCTCGAGATACCCCTCTCCACCGTGGCCGAGGCAGCACGGCTCGGGCGCGTCGCGGGAACCACTGTCATCCTCAATGCGGCGCCCATTCAGAACCTTCCCTCCGAGCTGCTCGCGAGCCTCGACGTGCTCGTGGTCAATGAGCACGAAGCCGCTCATCTTGCGGGCGAGCGGGACTGGCGCGACCTCACCGCAGACGTCCCTACTGTCGTCGTAACGCTCGGCGCCGAGGGAGCGGTGCTCTTTAGGCGTGGCCGCGACGACGTTCGGGTGGGCGCGCCGACCGTCACTGCGGTCGACGCAACGGGTGCGGGCGACACGTTCTGCGGGGCATTTGCGGCGGCGATTGCGGAGGGTGCAGAGCACGAGAGCGCGCTGAAGTTTGCCGTGGTGGCAGCATCACTTTCGGTCGAGACAGCCGGCGCGGTGCCATCCATCCCGCTGCGCGCAGCCATCGACGCTCGGCTCGCCCAGAAGTAACGAAAAGGTAACGACGCCGGTATAGTGGGGAGACACTCGCAACGGGGCGGGTGACTTGGCGGAACGGCCAACTCATGATGGCAGCGAGACTGTGGCAGGTTAGCCGCATTCGGCCTCACGCTGCCGCTTCTCGATCGCTCGTGGCGGTCGCGAGCGTTCTGGCGGTGCTGCTGGTCGTGGCGGTCAGCCCGGATGCGGCTCGCGGTAACGTCACCGGAATGTTCGACTCACTTCGGTCACCGGGCGAGGCCGGATTCGTCGCTAGTCACCGCGGTGACAGCCAGGGAACCCCAGAGAACACCCTTCCCGCGTTCGAGCGCGCGATTGCCAGCGACTCGGCTTTCGTCGAAACGGATATTCAACTCACCTCCGACGAAGTGCCAATACTCATGCACGATTGGACCCTCGACCGTACGACGAATGGCAGTGGCCCGGTCTGGGCGATGAGCTACAACGACATCATCGGGCTGGATGCCGGAACCTGGTATGACCCGGCGTTCGCCGGCACGAGGGTGCCCACCCTGCAACAACTGCTCGCCCTGCTGCAACCGAGTACCAAGAGCGCGATCCTCGAGTTCAAGGGCTCTTGGACCGTTCGGCAGACCCAGATCGTCACCGATTTGCTCGACGAATATGGCCTCGCCAATCGGGTTATTCTGGCGAGCTTCGACCTGATGACTCTGAGAGCTCTGCGCGAGGCCGCACCGGAAGTTTCGCGCGTCATCATTGCCCGGTCTGTTGTTGGCGATCCAGCCGTGCTCGCGGCTGCATGTGGCGCGGTCGCGATCGTTACGAGTGCCCGCTTCATTCAGAGCGATCCGGGGGCAGTGGGCCGAATTCACGACGCCGGTCTCGGTGCCTTGATTTACACCCTCAACGACGAGGCAGCGTGGGAGCAGGCGATTTCGCTCGGTGCCGATGGGGTCATCACGGATCGCCCGGAGACCCTATCGGCGTGGCTGGCCGGCGGCTAAAGGGCTGCGAGCAGCGAGCGATAGAACTCGATGCCACGCAGGTATGACACCACGTGCATTCGCTCGTTCTTCGCGTGCAACGTGTCGCGCTCCTCGCGGGACATCTCGAAGGGCACGAAGCGGTAGATCGCGGTGGCGATGCCGGTGAAACGACGGCTGTCGGTTGCTCCGGTTTGCACGTAGGGGGTGACCACTACCAACTCAAAGGTTGACTCAACGGCAGACCGCACCATGGCCCAGGCCTGTCCCGTGATCGGGGATATCGGCGCAGGTTCACCCCGGCTGATGACTCGGATGTCGACGGCATCGTCGCGAATCGCCCGGCGTAAGTGCTTCACCGCGGCGTCGACCGACGACCCGACCGCGACTCGGATGTTGAGCGTTGCTGAGGCCTTCTCCGCGAGCGCGTTCGCGGCGTGACCCGCTTCGAGCATCGTGACCGCTTGCGTAGTGCGGGTGAGAGCCCGGGTCTCGTCGGAACCGTGAGACAGAATCCACAACAGCAGAGGCCACATCACGCGGTGGGAGCGCACTGCCCACCCGACGAAGCCCGTGACATGTGGTCCAAGGGCATCGAACATCCACGCGATCGGTCGGGGGAACGCGGCCGGGAACGGGCGACGATTGATGCGCACGATTGCCCGGGCTAGGCGCGCGGTGGCGGTTAAGAGCGGTGGTGTGGATGCGTGTCCGCCGCGCTGCGCGACGACGAGCTCAATAAGGGTCGTCCCTTTCTCGCTGACTCCGATCGCGGCCGTAGCAACGCTGACCCCGGGAAACGCGTCCCGCACAATGGCGCCGCCCTCATCGAGCACCATGAGTGGTCGGATGCCGCGTTCCTCGAGCAGTCCCGCAATCGCCTCGGCGCCGGTGCCCCACGTTTCCTCATCGTGGCCGAAAGCGAAATAGACGTCGTGAGTGGGAACGATGTCATCAGCGAGCGCCGATTCGAGCGCTTCGAACAGGGCCGCCAGGGATGCCTTGTCGTCTAGGGTTCCTCGGCCCCAGATCAGCTGATCGTCGCCCTCGCCCACGAGGTCTGCCGAAAAGGGACGATGCTCCCAACCCTGTTCCGTTGCAGCAACGACGTCGTAGTGCGCCATCAGCACGACGGGATCCGAAGCGGCGCGGCCGGCCCACCGGAAGAGGAGTGAGTGGTCTGCAACGATCTCCCGGGTGAGCCGCGAATGTGCCAGCGGGTAGAGCCGTTCTAGCGTCGCGATGAAGCGATCGAACTGGCTCCAATCGATCTGGGACTCATCGAGTCGGGAGACGGTGGGAATTCGCACCAAAGCTCGCAGGTTCTCAACCGAGCGGTCGCGGGACATGCCTCGACTCTACCTAGCCGACTCGATGGTCGATCCCGTAGTTTTGGCACATGAGACGTGTGGCGCTGTCGGCAATCATCGCGGTGCTCCTCGCGACACTTTCTGTAGGCGGTGCTGTGATGGCCACCGGTGCCGCCACGGCTGCCACGCTGAGTGCACCTGTCATCGGTTCGCGAGGCGCAGCACCCTCGATCGTCGTGGCAGGCGTAGACGATTTTTCCTTCGAGTCGTTTAGCGCCGAGTATTACCTCGACATCGATGCCGAAGGGCGGTCGACCCTAACGACGGTTGAGACCTTTGTCGCTGTCTTTCCCGACATCGACCAGAACCGTGGGATGCGTCGCGCGATACCGGGCAGCTATCAGGGTGCTCCGACAGACGTCACCGTGCAGACCGTGACCGACGAGAACGGTAATCCACGCCCGTTCACGGTGGAGACCGACGATCAGGGGTTTGTGCTGGTAACGAGTCGGGCCGATAGCGGCTACGTGTACGGCCGCCAGACGTATGTCTTCACCTACACTCAGCGCAATGTGACGCGGTACTTCGCCGACACCGACGACGATGAATTTTACTGGGACACGAACGGGACAGGGTGGTACCAATACTTTGGAACCGTATCGGCGCGGGTTCACGTTCCGGCTGCGCTGGCATCCTCGCTGACCGGCAACACCGCCTGCTATCGGGGCTACGAAGGTTCCACTGACCCGTGTGAGCTCACCCAATCGGAGGAGGCCGGTGGGGTCGTTTTCGGTGCGTCAGCGGAACAAATTGGCGCGTTTGAGAACGTGACCGTCGTCTTAGGCTTCGCGCCGCGCACCTTTGTGCCGCGCGATGACTCGTACCTCGGATCCCCCATGGCCCCCCTGCAACTGCTCGCAGTTTTCGCGAGTTTCGCTGCTCTCATCTGGGCGATCATTCTGCGCCGGGGTGTGCTCGCTGACGGTCGAGGACGTCCAACGGTCATCGCCGAGTACACGCCGCCGGAGGGTCTGGATCTCATAACCGCGTCGGTACTGCTGAAGCGAACGACGCGTGCGGCGGCGGCACAGTTTGTCGACTTTGCGGTTCGGCGTCGAATCCGCATAGTCGAGACACCGAAGACCGGGTGGTTCAGTAGAGGAACTGACTACCTCCTCGAACTACTGGATGCCAACCATCTTTCTGGGCCCGAACTCGCGCTCGCCATTGCCCTGTTCGGCTATCGACTTGAGCCCGGAACCGGGTACCTGATGTCGGGCAAAGATACGACGCTGAGCGAACTTGTACGCGGCATCATCCAGAACGCGACTACGGCGTCGACAGCCGCGGGACTGCGGCGGCGCCCCCGGATCGGTGCCGCGCTGCTACCCAGCCTTCTTGCGATCCTCGGGTCGGTCGGTAGCTTCATGGCGGGCATCGCGATGCTGGATGCCGCTGTCGGCGCCATTCTTCCCGCGGTGCTCTTTGTGCTTCCGGTGGTTTTCGTACTCGTCGTATTCAAGCTCGTCTTCCGCACCCCCTTGACCGAGCGCGGAGCGGAGTTGCGCGACCACCTGCGGGGACTTCAGCTCTATATTCGGCTAGCGGAAGCGGATCGGCTTCGGATGCTGCAGGGCCCATCAACGGCTCTGCGCGAGAACGCTTCGACGGTGGACACTCGTCAGGTCATCGACGTTTACGAGAAGCTCCTGCCCTACGCCGTGTTGTTCAGTCTGGAGACGCAATGGGCCAGCGAACTCGGTAAGTACTACACCGAAGCGAACCCGGACTGGTACTCGGGAACGAACGCGTTTAGCGCGGCTGTGTTTGCGTCGAGCATCTCGTCGATCTCGACGACGGCCACAAGCTCATTTTCCGGAAGCTCCTCGAGCAGCTCGAGTGGCGGCTCTGGCGGGGGTGGCTCGTCCGGCGGTGGCGGCGGCGGCGGAGGCGGCGGTGGCGTCTAGTTCGCCATGGTGATGTAGCCCACCACGAGCGAGGCAGTCATCAGCACGAGCCCCCACAGCGGAGCGGTCCAGCTGCGATGTCCTCGGATGATTCGGGCCAGATACGAGATCGTTGTGATTGCGACAAAGACGGCGCTTCCGATCACGGCGATGAGAAAGCCCGCCTGAACCGATTCGGCGTTCGAGGCGGTGAGGTTCTCGACGCCCAGCGCATAGAGGGCCGTGAGCCCGAGTGAGCCGATAAGGAACTCGGTGACGAGAACTATCAGCCCGACAACCGCGTCGAGGCCCCTCTCGGTGCCGTCGAGTTGTGCGCGTCGGGAACGAGCGGCAGTCGAGAAGCTCGCGTTGAGGGTCATGGCCTCAGCCTAGCTGGCGGCTCCCGCGGCCCAATCGACCACGACGTCGTTCGGTCCATCTCCAAGCCTCGCGTGAAGTTTAGAGCCAGGAAATACGAGTGGCAGCGCCGTCGCCGGCACCGCGTTCCCCACCTGAATCTGGTAGGGAGTGGGCACACCGGTCGCTACTGTCAAAGTGAGTGCCTGCACCGGATCACCCTTGGAGTTAGTGACCCCTATCGGCTGGTTAGCCACGAGAACAACGGTGATCGGTGTTCCGTTCTTGAGGATGTCGGAGGCGCTTCCCGGCCCCGTTGATTCGGGCATCCGAACCTCGGGCGGCTGGTT
>JBBQZJ010000016.1:0-15370 GCA_038207805.1 Actinomycetales bacterium
CCCGGTGCAGGTTGAAACCGGTTAGTGACTCCAGCAGGTCGGCTTCTCCGACGAAGACGGGAACGTCATACGGTTCGAGCAACGCGCTCAGCTCCGGCAACCACTGTTCGAGCATGAGCGCTGATCGCGGAACGTGGCCGGCCGTCAGCGCACGGGTGATCACTTTGGATGACTCCGCGAGATAGAGCCCGCCCGCTGGCTCGAGGGTGCGGCGCAGAGCGACATCGGTGAGATTCTGGTAGTCGGCCAACCGCGGATCGGTGAGGTCGGTGATCCGCTGTACATACACGGGGCCGAGTCTGCCAGCTTTCGGAAACATAACCGAAAACTTCATTGCTTAGGCTGAAGCCAGTGTGGGGAGGAGGTGGTGACGGTGACTAGCCAAACGCTTGCGTCTCCATCTGCCGCTGCGTCTCTCGACCCGGCGGTCGAGGCCAACCTCGCGGCAGCTGTCACCGCACTCCGCGGTCGGAGGATCGCGGTGCTTACCGGCGCCGGCGTGAGCACCGACTCCGGAATTCCCGACTACCGCGGTGCTGGCGCTCCGGTGCGCAACCCCATGACCTTTCAGCAGTTCATCGCCGATATCGCTTATCGCAAGCGCTACTGGGCGGGCAGCCACCTCGGGTGGAAGACGTTCATGGCGGCGGAGCCCAACCCCGGGCATCGGGCTGTGGCGTCGATGGAGGCGGCTGGCCTCGCTGAGGGCGTCATCACGCAGAATGTGGATGGATTACACCTCCAAGCCGGCTCGGAGCGCGTCGTCGATCTGCACGGCTCACTGGACCGGGTGCGGTGCCTGACGTGCGGGCAGCACTACGCCCGAGAAAGCTTTGCGGCGCGACTTGCCGAAGCAAATCCGTGGCTCGATGTGCCGGGATCGGTGGTGCTCTCCCCCGACGGCGATGTTGAGATCGAGGATTTCGGCGCCTTCGGCGTTCCGGCCTGCACGGTGTGCGAGGGAATTCTGAAGCCCGACGTCGTCTTCTTCGGTGAGTTCGTTCCCCGCGAAAAGTTTGACGAAGCCAGTGCCCTCATCGCGTCGGCGGATGCGCTTCTGATCGCAGGATCGTCGCTGGTCGTCAACTCCGGCATCCGGCTGCTGGATCAGGCGGCCCGGCGACGGATGCCCGTGGTCATCATCAATCGTGGCGTCACCAAGGGCGACCCCCGAGCTACGGTTAAGATCGATGCTGGAACGTCGGAGACCTTGACCGGGCTGGTGCAGCGGTTGAAGGAATAGTCGGGCGCTGCTACGAAAGGACACCCGTGCTGCTGTACCTCGTTCGCCACGGCGAAACCGATTGGAATCTCGCCCGGCGAATCCAAGGCAGCACCGACATTGCGCTGAACGCAACGGGACGGGCGCAAGCGGCAGCCACGGGACAACTGCTTGCCAGACGAAACTGGGACGCGA
Source organism: Actinomycetales bacterium (assembly GCA_038207805.1). Taxonomy (GTDB): domain Bacteria; phylum Actinomycetota; class Actinomycetes; order Actinomycetales; family Microbacteriaceae; genus Rhodoglobus. The sequence goes on from JBBQZJ010000016.1 coordinate 1,418, forward strand.
TCTACTCCAGTCCCCTGTCCAGGGCGTACGACACCGCTCACATCATCGCGGAGCACGTGGATCTGGGCGAACCGATTGCCGTCGATGCACTCGTTGAACGCAACTACGGCGCAGCGGAAGGGCTTGCCGATCCCGAACTCGGTCGTCGGTTTCCCCCCGACGCCGAGGTGCCGGGCAGAGAGTCCCGTGAGGAGGTCATTGCGCGTGTTCTGCCCGCCCTCCTCGCGCTGGCCGAATCTCACCCCGACCAAGCGATCGTCGTCGTCAGTCACGGCGGCGTCATCCGCTGCATTCTGAGCGCGGTTGACCCAAACGGCACCCACGGGATGATCGCGAATGGGTCAGTGCACAGTTTCCGCCACGACAACGGCAGTTTCGAGCTCATCGCCTTCAATGACCCGATTGAAGAGGAGTCGCTCGCGGCGGATGCTGGAGACATTGTCCAGCAGAACGCACTGGAGGCACGCGAGGCGCCGAACGGCAGTGCGCGATGACCGATGACCGCGCCGAACGATTCGTGCTGCGTGTTGCCGAGCTTGGCCTAACCGTTCGGCCCCGCGAGATGGACGCGTCAACACACACTGCCCAGCGGGCAGCTGACGCGTTGGAGTGCGGCGTGGAGGCGATCGTCAAGAGCCTGCTTTTCGTCGGAACCTCCGGTCCGGTGCTCGTTCTCGCATCCGGCCCGAACCGCGTGGATCCGGCCCTCATCGGTGCGATCGTCGGTGACAACGTTATGCTCGCCGACGCCAAGACGGTGAAAAGGGTCACCGGGTCATCAATTGGCGGAGTGCCTCCGATCGGGCACCCGGAACAGATTCCGACAGTGATGGACGAGGCTCTGCTCGTGCTGCCCGTTGTGTGGGCGGCCGCCGCCAGTCAAACCTCTGTCTTTGGGATTGATCCGAGAGTGCTAGCCGAGCTCAGTCGGGCCACGATTGCTCGCGTTGCCTAAAGTACGCGCGGATCGCCGATCGACGGCCTCGGTGAGCACAACGAGCAGCTGCTTGGCGGCATCCGGCCAGTTGTAGCGCTGGGCCCAGGCGGTTGATGCTGCGCTTCGACGCGCCCATTCGCTGGCATCCTCGAGAATGCGAACTCCCGCGACCACGGAGTCTTCCCTCTGAGGGTCGAAATAGACGGCGGCGTCGCCCCCGATCTCACGGAATATCGGAATGTCGCTGATGAGCGCGGGGGTACCGAGCGCCATCGCCTCGACCACGGGTAGACCGAATCCCTCGTCCCGCGACGCCGTGACCAGCGCGGTTGCCGCTGTCAACGCGGCCGTGTATTGCTCGTCAGTGGCACCGTCGAAGAACTCGAGCGTGCCCTCGGGTGCGAGCAAGCTCAGGCGGGCTCGCTCGTCGGGGCGGATCTTGCTCATGAGTTGCAAGCGGTACCCCGGTAGCTGCGCCATGGAGCGCACCAGAAGGTCAACGTTTTTGTACGGCATGAAAGAACCCATGTACACGAGCGTTCGATCGTGGGCTGCCGTGCGGTGCGGCACCGGGTCCGGCTGTTCAGTGCCCAGCAACACTACGGTCATCGGATTGCGCGTCATGCGATGGCGCACCATCAGATCTCGGGTCGTCTCGGAGTCGACCACGTGGGCGTCGGCTCGATTCAGCAAAGCCCTCTGGAAACCCCACCACAGGTGATAGCCGCGCCACAACAGGCGCAGAACCGGACTCAGATCGCGGGGCGGCGTTCGGTGCGTGTAATAGATCAGGTCGTGCACGGTCGTCACGAGGGCGTAGTTGCGTCCGCCGGGACCCATGGTCTGCATCGGCGTAAACACGACATCGGGCGAGTGAGGATTCACTAGCCCCGCGATGCGGGGCTCCCGCGCGGAGGTGGGGTCCGTCCCCATGATCCAGGGCAGGTCGGGCAACATCGTGAGTTGGCGCTCGTCGGAGATGAGCATCGTCACGGGGTGAAGTTTGGCAAGTTCTTCCACGAGTCGCGCTCCGTAGCGGCTGATGCCGTCGTGACGAACCAAGCGCGTGTATCGACAGTCGAAGATGATCTTCATGGCCGCACTCGACCGTCCTCGAGAAAGGCCACAATGGCAGCGGCAGCTTCCCGTGGCTTCTCGTAGTGCACGAGATGACCGACCCCCTCGAGAATGGTCAGGCGGGCATCCGGGAACAGTGTCTGTAGCCTGCGTTGAGCAGCGACCGTGGTGATGGGATCGCTGTCGGCACCAATCAGCAGCGTCGGCTGGGCAATCCGGTCAGCGAACATGCTGACATCCGAACCGATGGATGCCTCGAATCCCTCGACCACGCTGTCACGATTCGCATAGCGACTGAAGTAGGTGTGGTGTTGGTCGTGTATGAAGCGCCGAAGTTTGCGATCCTTGGTCTTGGCCAGAAACACGCTCATGAATCGAACGATCAGCCAGTTGCCCAGCAGTGCCGCCCCCAGACCTTCGGGCAAGGCCCTGCCCGTTCGGTAGTACAGCAGGGTGAGTCGGCTCAGAAAAGCGTTCGGACCCCTCAGTGCCGGCGCCGCGATCGGGTTGATGAGAATCACGCGCCCAGCCGCGAGGCCGCCCGCGACCGCCGCGGCCACGACAATGGAGCCAAAACTGTGGCCCACAATGACCGCACTGCGGCCCAGCTGCAGAGCGTCCAAGAATGCGCGAAGCCACTGCGCATAGCCAGCAATGTCATGGCGGCCCACCAGCGGGTCGGACTCGCCGAAGCCGGGCAAGTCGGGACTAATGATCCGAAGCCCCTCCAGATGGGCCACGACCGGCTCGAGCCCGTGATGTTCGCCGCGATAGCCATGCACGACGACCACCGTGGTTGCGGGATCTTCTGGGCCGTAATCCCAGTATCGAGTCGTGCGGCCCTCTACCTCAATCGACCGAACGCGCACGGGTGTCGCCGCGAGGAGCTCGGCGTATGGGGATGGCGCGGTCACTCTGGCAATCTTAGGCAACAGAGGCTTCACAAGCGCTTGCACCCGCGCCCTAGACTCGTACAGTTGTCGACAACCCCGGGAGAATTGTGACCTTCACCGCACCGATCCAGTTGCCGGGGCTTGCGCTGGATACCCAGTGGTATAAACGTGCCGTCTTCTACGAGGTGATGGTGCGCTCGTTCTACGACAGCAACGGCGACGGGTCGGGCGATTTCGCGGGTTTGATTTCAAAGCTGGACTACCTCCAGTGGCTGGGCATCGATGCGCTCTGGATCCCGCCCTTCTACAAGTCGCCCCTTCGCGACGGCGGTTACGACGTCTCCGACTTCCTTTCCGTCTTGCCGGAATACGGAACGCTCGACGAGTTCAGAGAACTCGTCACGAAAGCCCACGAGCGCAATATGCGCATCGTGATCGACTACCCGCTCAACCACACCTCGGATCAGCACGAGTGGTTCCTCGAGTCCCGGGAACACCCGGATGGACCATACGGCGACTACTACGTGTGGAGCGACTCCGACGAGAAGTACCCCAACATCCGCATCATTTTCGTTGACTCCGAAGACTCGAACTGGGCTTTCGACCCTGTACGGCGCCAGTACTACTTCCACCGCTTCTTTTCTCATCAGCCCGACCTCAACTTCGAGAATCCCGCGGTACGCCAAGCGACCCTCGACATCGTGCGGCACTGGATGGAACTGGGTGTCGACGGCATCCGTCTGGATGCCATCCCCTACCTGTTTGAGTCGGAGGACGGAAACGGCGAGGGCGAGCCGAAAACTCACGCCTTCATCAAAGAGATTCGGGAAATGGTCGACCGTGAGTTCCCGGGTCGTGTGCTCATCGCCGAGGCGAACCAGTGGCCCAACGAGGTGGTGACCTTCTTCGGCACCGATGAGGAACCGGAGTGCCATATGGCATTCGACTTCCCGGTGATGCCGCGAATCTTCTACTCCCTGAGGTCGCAGAATGCGGCGGAATTGGTGCGGGTGTTAGCCGAGACTCCGGCCATCCCCGAGTCGGCTGCCTGGGGTGTTTTTCTTCGCAACCACGACGAGTTGACGCTCGAGATGGTGAGCGAGGAGTACCGCCAAGCGATGTACGGGTGGTATGCCTACGACCCGCGGATGCGATCGAACGTCGGCATCCGGCGTCGGCTTGCCCCGCTGCTCGACAACTCGCGGGCCGAACTCGAACTGGCACACGCCCTGCTGTTCGCTCTTCAGGGCAGTCCGTTTCTGTATTACGGCGACGAAATCGGCATGGGTGACAACATTTGGCTCCCCGATCGAGACTCCAGTCGCACCCCCATGCAGTGGACTCCGGACCGCAATGCCGGTTTCTCCTCCGCCGATCCCGGCAAATTGGTTCTCCCCGTCGTGCAGTCGCTGGCCTATAACTACTCGCTCATCAATGTCGAATCGCAGCTTGCGCAGTCGAGGTCGATGCTCAACTGGGTTCGCACCGTCATTCACGTGCGCAAGTCTCATCCCACCTTCGGTCTGGGCGACTTGCGCGTACTGAGCACCAACCACGAGTCGGTGCTTGCTTTCGTGCGCCACTATGAGGGCGGCGCCACCCAGTTCGGCGATTCGGCGGAGACGATTCTGTGCGTGTTTAGCTTCGCGCACAGCCCGGTCGCGGTCGACATCGACCTGTCAGGATTCGAGTCCTCAACGACCTGGGACATCTTTGGCGGTGCCGAGTTCCCGTCGGTTGGTGCCGACGGCGCTCTGACCCTGACAATAGGCACTCAAGGCTTTTACTGGCTGCACATCGGCGACGCGCCACGCACCTAGGCCTGTCTGGGTCTGTCGCCGGTGCGGCCTACCCTAAAGACATGACCATCTGGGGCCGGATAGGAGTTTTCGATCTCGAGACGACCGGCATCGATGTCGAAACGAGCCGCATTGTCTCCGCGTGCATCGCGATTCTCGACGAATCGGGTGATCTTGTCACCCGGTGGGACTGGTTAGCAGATCCCGGCATCGAGATCCCCGAAGGAGCGTCGGCGGTTCACGGCATTACCACCGAGCGGGCGCGCGCCGAGGGCAGGAGCGCTGCGCAGGTCGTGGCAGAGATCGCGCAGACGTTAAGGGCCCTGTTCGCGCTGGGGATTCCATTGGTCGTCTACAACGCCCCCTACGACCTTTCGCTGCTCGATCGGGAATCTCGGCGCCATCGCTTGGAGCCGCTGGCATTCGTGTCTCCCGTCATCGATCCGCTCGTTCTCGACAAGGCGGTCGATCGGTATCGCAAGGGCAAGCGCACCCTGGAGGTCACCGCAGAGTTGTACGGGGTTTCGCTGGATGACGCCCACGACGCCGGCTCCGACGCGATCGCGGCGGGTCGAGTCGCACTCGCCCTCGCGCGCGCCTATCCCGAACAGCTCGCGCTCGCCGCCACCGAACTGCACGACCGGCAGACAATCTGGCACGCGGAGCAGGCTGCGAGCTTCCAGGACTACATCCGCACGACGAAGGGCGACAGTTCATTTGTCAGCGACACGGGGTGGCCCATTCGCCTCGCGGAGCATCCGCTCTCGTACCAAGACACCCAACCGATCCCGGCCCCGCCGCGACGGCCAAGCTTGACGGTCCCGGTTTTCGACCCCTATGGGACCGGCACTTTGGCTCTGGAACCCCCGGTGAGCCTCGGGACCGAGAAGCCACGGGCCAGTGAACCTGAACCACGGGCCAGTGAACAAGGGGCCGGTGAACCAGGGGCCAGTGAACCACGGGTCGCTGCACCGCGCTTCGCTGAGCCAGCGCCGAGTGCACTGCCGAAGACTTACGCAACAGCCCCTATGCCGCGGGTGTCTAGGCCCACAGTGTTGCGGGTAGCGGCCGCGATCGTCAGCGACGAAAACGGTCGTACCCTGCTCGTGCGCAAGGCCGGAAGCGCGTCGTTCATGCAGGCTGGCGGAAAGATTGAGCCCGGGGAAAGTGCCCTTGACGCCTTGGCTCGCGAACTGAGTGAGGAAATCGGGCTCGTCCTGGATCCCGATCACACAGAGTACATCGGCAGTTTCCGAGCCGAGGCCGCGAACGAACCAAACACCGTGATTCGCGCCGAAGTCTTTGCCCTGGTCACCTCTGCTGTGCCCATGGCGGCCGGCGAGATCGAAGAACTGGTGTGGATCGACGAGATCGACGCTGGCGGCCTCGATCTGGCGCCTCTGACCAGAGACACGATCCTGCCGCTCTGGCACAAGCGCCGCTCGGCGCTTTTCTAACGTCACGTAGAGGCGTCTGGCGCTCGTCTATATAGATTGCGCCGTCTTATGAACATTGCGCCGTTCGATAAACATTGCGCCGTTCGATAAACATTGCGCCGTTCGGCGCAGCCCGACCTACTTGGTGGCATCCTTCTTGGCGCCAAAGTTGGAGTAGCGGGAGTTGAACTTCTCGACGCGGCCGGCCGAGTCCATGATGCGCTGCTTTCCCGTGTAGAACGGGTGCGACTCGGAGGAGATCTCGACGTCGATCACCGGATAGGTGTTGCCGTCTTCCCACTCAATCGTCTTATCGCTGGTGACAGTCGACTTGGTGAGGAACGTCGCACCGGACGCGAGGTCACGAAACACGATCGGCGCGTAGTTGGGGTGAATGTCGGTCTTCATGGTGATTCCTTGGGTTGTGCGGGAGCGGGAGAAGTCGTTGGCGGCACCCGGTGTAGTTCGGAGCCAACTCACGACTCTAGCAGATTAGGCGGCCCGGGCCGTGAAACGGCCGCCGTCATTGATGACTTTCAGCGCGAGGCCAAAAGTCGCAGACAGATTGTCTGCCGTGATGACGTCGGCAATGGGCCCCGAGGTGGTGATTCGGCCATCGGCGAGCAACATTGCATGGGTGAATCCAACGGGAATCTCCTCCACATGATGGGTGACCATAACCATTGCGGGCGCCGAGCCGGCCCTGGCATAACCCCCCATCAACTGCAGGAGTTCTTCTCGTGCCCCCAGGTCGAGGCTCGCCGCAGGCTCGTCGAGTAGGAGAAGTTCGGGGTCCGTCATCACCGAGCGCGCGATCTGCACACGTTTCTGTTCGCCATCACTCAGGTCACCAAATCGGCGGCCCGCCAGCGAGTCCAGTTTCCACTCGGACAGCACACGGTGCGCCCGCCGCTCATCGACCTCGTCGTAACTTTCGTTCCACCGACCGGTAACCGAGTATGCGGCGGTAAGCACGACGTTGAGTACCGTCTCGTCGGGCGGAACCCGGCGAGCTAGTGCAGTGGAGGCAAATCCGATTCTCGGGCGCAATTCGAAAACGTCGGTCTTGCCGAGGGTGTCATCGAGCACATGAACCGAACCCGACGTGGCATGAATCTGGGCGGCTGCCAGCTGAAGGAGGGTTGTCTTGCCGGCTCCATTGGGGCCAAGAATGACCCAGCGTTCGGATGCCTGCGCGCTCCAGTTAATATGGTCGAGGATGGCGGTGCCATCGCGCAGAACTGACACATCGGTGAACTGCAGAACGCTTGGCATGGTGCCTCAAGCCTAAAGGAGACTTCGGTAGATCTCCGTCGTGCGGGATGCGATCGTTGTCCAGCTGAAGTCACGCTGCGCGCGATCGCGCCCAGCCTCCCCCATCCGTCGCGCGACGGTGGGATTACTGACGACCTCGGTCAGGGTCGCTGCGAGGTCGGCGACGAAGCGGTCGGGGTCTACCGGCGTACCCGTGCCATCCTGAAGTTGCTCGATCGGCACCAGGCGCCCGGTGACCCCGTCATCGATAACCTCGGGGATTCCGCCAGTGGCCGTTCCGACGACGGGCGCCGAGCAGGCCATGGCCTCGAGATTGACGATTCCCAGCGGTTCGTAGACCGACGGACAGACAAAAGTCGTCGCTTGAGTGAGTACGGCCGACAGCTGAGGTTGACTGAGCAACCTCTCAATCCAGATGACTCCGGATCGTTCGGCCTGCAGGGCGCTGACCCCAGCCTGAACCTCAGCGAGAATTTCCGGTGTATCGGGGGCGCCGGCACACAAAACAAGTTGCACGTCTGGCGGGAGCAATCGGGCAGCGCGCAAGAGGTAGGGCAGGCCCTTCTGCCGGGTGATGCGGCCCACGAAAACAACGGACGGCCGCTCGGGGTCGATCCCCAGTTCACGCACCAAGTCCGCGTCGTTGTTCGGCTGCCAGCGCGCAAGGTCGATGCCGTTGTGGACGACCGCAACTTTCGACTCATCGATGCTGGGATAGGAGCGCAGGATGTCGCGCCGCATCCCTTCACTGACGGCGATGACCATGGCCGCCGATTCGAATGCTGTTTTTTCAATCCAGCTCGATACCCGGTATCCCCCTCCCAGCTGCTCGGCCTTCCACGGCCGCAGGGGTTCGAGGCTATGAGCTGTGACGACGTGCGGTATGTCGTGCAACAACGCCGCCAGCTGTCCCGCAGCGTTGGCGTACCAGGTATGAGAGTGCACGAGGTCTGCGCCGGCGACATCCTGAGCGATCTGAAGGTCGACACCGAGTGTGGCCAGTGCGGGATTGGCGGAGGTCAGCTCGGGTGGCACGAGATAGGAGTACACACCGGCCTCGTCGCGCGGAATACCGAAGCACCGCACGATCACCTCGAGGTCGGCACGGAGGGCTCTGACGAGTTCGGCGACGTGCACACCAGCGCCTCCGTACACCTCTGGCGGATACTCACGGCTGATTATGTCCACTCGCATGTAATGACGCTACTCCACGGCCGTCATTGCATCCTCGCCGATCTAGTCCTCCCATCGCTCAGACGAGTCCTTTACTGTTGGCCTATGGCTACGCAGAAAATCTTCGGAATTGTGCTCGCTGGCGGGGAAGGCAAGCGCCTCATGCCCCTGACCGCTGACCGCGCGAAACCCGCTGTGCCATTCGGCGGAGGCTACCGACTCATCGACTTCGCACTGAGCAACCTCATCAATTCGGGCTTGCGCCAGATTGTCGTTCTCACTCAATACAAGTCACACAGCCTCGACCGACACGTATCGCAGACTTGGCGGCTGTCCGGACTGCTGGATTCCTACGTGGCCTCCGTGCCGGCCCAGCAGAGGCTTGGCAAGCGATGGTTCAGCGGATCTGCCGATGCGATTCTGCAGAGCCTCAATCTTCTGCGCGACGAAAAGCCAGACATTGTGATCGTCGTCGGCGCCGACCACGTCTACCGCATGGATTTTAGTCAGATGGTTGAGGCCCATGTCCAGTCCGGGCTCGGTCTGACTGTCGCCGCAATTCGGCAGCCAATTGCTCTAGCCGACCAGTTCGGTGTCATCGAGGTGGATGCCGCAAACCCAACAAAGATCGCGGCGTTCCATGAGAAGCCGCAGAAGCCGATTGGCCTGCCGGACTCCCCCAACGAGGTGCTCGCGTCGATGGGTAACTACATCTTTGACGCCGAAGTTCTCATTGACGCGGTCATCCGGGACGGCGAACGCAGCGACTCGAATCATGACATGGGCGGCGATATCGTTCCGGACTTTGTCTCGCGCGGACTCGCCGGAGTGTATGACCTCAATCGCAACCAGGTGCCGGGCTCGACGGACCGCGACCGGTACTACTGGCGGGATGTCGGAACGATCGATTCGTTTTACGATGCCCACCAAGATCTGATCTCGGCACTACCAATCTTCAACTTGTATAACCGCGACTGGCCGATCTTCAGCCAGCAGCTCAACTCGCCCCCGGCAAAGTTCGTTAGGGACTCTCGCGGATACCTGGGCACGATGATCGACTCGATCGTTTCGCTCGGCTCGCTGCTTTCCGGCGCCCACATCGAGCGAAGCGTGCTCGGGCCGTGGACAAGCGTGGAATCGGGTGCAATGGTCGTGGACTCGGTCGTGTTCGAGCGGGCGCGAATCCTGCCGAACGCGGTCGTGCGCAAAGCTATTCTTGATAAAGAGGTTGTGGTCGAAGCTGGCGCGACGGTCGGGGTTGATCATGACTCGGACCGTGCCCGCGGTTTCACGGTGACCGATAGCGGCATCACTGTCGTGGGCAAGGGCATGCACGTCACTGCCTGAGTGCCGTACTCGCGAGGAAGGACCGTGATGCCAGGCTTCCTCGTCGTGCTCGACGTCGATTCGACGCTTATCGAGAACGAAGTGATCGAACTGCTTGCGGCTCACGCCGGCTCACTCGCCGAGGTCGAGCAGATCACGTTCCGCGCGATGAACGGAGAACTCGACTTCGAGGAGAGTTTGCGGGCGCGAGTGGCGACCCTCGCCGGTCTTGACGTTTCGGTGTTCGCTGAGGTCGGGAAACTGGTGACCGTCACGGTTGGAGTGCCGAAGCTTATCGCCGAGGTGAAGCGGGGCGGCGGCCGTGTCGCGGTGGTGTCCGGTGGCTTTCACGAGGTGCTCGACCCCATCGCCACGGATCTCGGGCTCGACTACTGGCGAGCCAACCGCTTGGAAGCGACCGCCGGGCGCCTTACGGGCGGGCTCACCGGCCCGATCATCGATGCCGAGGCGAAGGCGTCGACTTTGCGCGAGTGGGCCGCCGACTTCGGGGTAGATCTATCGCGAACGGTTGCCGTGGGCGATGGCGCCAACGATTTGCCGATGATGGCAATCGCGGGTCTCGCCATCGGCTTTGATGCCAAAGCGCCCGTGCGTGACCTGGCGGGCGTGTTGATCGATGTGCGCGATCTCTCTCAGGTGCTGCCGCTGTTGGGCCTTCGCGGCTAACGAGCGTCGGCCGCTCAGCTCAGGTCAGTGACCCATGCCGAGGCCACCATCGACCGGAATTACCGCTCCGGAAATGTACCCGGCGTCGTCGCCGGCAAGCCATGCGATCACCTTCGCGACTTCCGAGGCGGTCGCAAACCGCCCGGCCGGAATCTGCTTGAGGTAGGCATCCTGTTGCTCCGCGGACAACTCGGCTGTCATGTCGGTTTCGATGAACCCGGGTGCGACGACGTTCGCGGTAATTCCTCGACCTCCCAGCTCGCGAGTGAGGGATCGGGCGATTCCGATGAGACCACTCTTGGATGCCGAGTAGTTGATCTGGCCAGCGGAACCCAGCAGTCCCACGACGCTCGATACCAGGATGACCCGCCCAAAACGGGCCTTGAGCATGCCCTTGGAAGCCCTCTTGACGACCCGGAAGGCGCCGCTGAGGTTGGTATCGATGACCTCGGTGAAGTCGCTATCCGCCATTCGCATGAGCAACATGTCGCGGGTGATTCCCGCGTTCGCGACGACCACTTCGATCGGGCCGAGCGCCGCCTCGACCTCGCTGAACGCAGTATCGATGCTTGCGGCATCCGTCACATCGGCTGTGACTGTAAGCGTTCCGGCCGGGCCCGCGCCGGAGCGGGCCGTTACCGCCACACGGTGCCCCTGGGCCACGAATTCTTCGGCGATCGCCCTACCGATTCCGCGGTTCCCGCCGGTAATCAGTACGGTCCTAGGCGTTGTCATGCGACCCAGCCTATAGTCAGCCAGAGTGGACGTAGGCTTGTGGGTGAGGTGTCATATCGACTCTCAGCTAGGTAGGCCATGAAGCAGTCCCAGTCCATTACCACCCTCGCCGAATCCCCCGACGACGACCGGCGTCGTCGATTGATTCACTACATGATCACAATGACGATCCGCATCGTGTGCATCGTGTTGTGCTTGTTTGTGACCGGTTGGTGGTTGATACTTCCCATCCTGGGCGCGGTAGTTCTGCCCTACATCGCTGTGCTGCTTGCAAACGCAACAAACCGATCCGATTCGGTGGCGCCGCAGCGCCCCGGTGCCCTGGTGCCCGTTCCCACGGATCGGTCCCGCGGAGCCGAGGGGTGACTTCTCGCTGTTCTCGGGCGGCGTGCGTTTCCGACGCTCGCTGGGCCGTGAATTGGCGTAATCCGCGCATCCACTCGGAAGAACGGGTGAAGGTGTGGCACGCCTGCGACGACCACGTCGACTTCTTGCGCGATTATCTGGCCACGAGGGGATTTCCCGTCATTGTCACGGATGACGAGACCCCGGTCGACCGAGTGCCTGCCACGTGAACGGCTGGCGGTTTGCGGCCTCCCGGCGCTGGCTCGGCTATCTGGCTCTCGTTATCGCATTCGCCATTGCGTGCGCTTTCCTAGCCTCGTGGCAGTTGGCCAGACGCGCCGAGGCGCGGGCGGAGATCGATCGAGTGGAGACGAATTGGGACAGCGCACCGCGCCCGATCGACGACGTGCTTGCAACGCTCGACTCCTTTGATGCCGATCAGAAGTGGATGCCGATCGAACTCACCGGCACCTACCTGATAGACGAACAGTTGCTCGCCCGGGGTCGGCCACTGGGGGGTAATCCCGGATTCGAGGTTTTGGTTCCCCTGCGATTGTCGGATGGCACCCTGTTTCTTGTCGACAGAGGCTGGGTGCCAGCGGGCAATGAGCAGGACGCTCCGGATGCGATTCCGAATGCACCGGTCGGTGCAGTAACGGTGGTCGTAAGGCTGAAGGCAGGCGAACCGGTCTTGCCTGGACGCTCTGCACCGGATGGCCAAGTCGCCACCATCAACCTGCCGACCGTGGCCAAACTGGTCGACGGAGCCCTGTACACCGGCGCGTACGGCCTGTTGGACTCCGAAGATCCCGCCCCCACGGCGCGGCCCGCCGCGGCCGTTAAACCCACTCCCGATGAAGGTCCCCACCTCTCCTACGCGTTCCAATGGGTCGTTTTCGGAATCATGGCCTTCATCGCGCTGGGGTGGGCAGTGCGGCAGGAGTATCGCGTGCGCAACCAGGATGACCCCGCCGAGCGTGAGCGAGCGGCCGAGAGGAATCGCCGAAAAGAAGCCAAGCCGCGGTCGGATTCCCAGATCGAGGACGAGCTGCTAGACGCGCGCTAGTCGCGCGCTCCTTTGAATCAGCGCCAGAACTGAGTCAGGCAGCGTCAGATCAGGCGAGACTGATGAGGTCTGCGTAGTCCTTGTTCCAGTGATCTTCGACCCCGTCGGGAAGAATTAGCACCCGCTCCGGATTGAGCGCTTCGACCGCGCCCTCGTCGTGGCTGACGAGCACCACCGCACCCGTGTAACTCGCCAACGCGCCGAGAATCTCCTCGCGGCTGGCCGGGTCGAGGTTGTTGGTGGGCTCGTCGAGCAGAAGCACATTGGCGCCGCTCACGACGATCATCGCGAGGGCGAGCCGGGTCTTTTCGCCGCCGCTCAACACGCCGGCCGGCTTTGTGGCGTCATCCCCGGTGAACAGGAAGGAGCCGAGCACGCGACGGGCCTCGGTCTCGGTGAGGTTCGGGGATGACGACACCATGTGTTCGAGCACGCTGCGCTTTACATCAATCGTCTCGTGCTCCTGGGCGTAGTACCCGACTCGTAAACCGTGCCCCGGCTCGATCTGACCGGTGTCTGGCTCGTCGACCCCGGCGAGCATCCGCAACAGCGTCGTCTTTCCCGCGCCGTTGAGTCCGAGTACAACGACCTTGGCTCCGCGGTCGATCGCTAGGTCAACCGCGGTGAAGATTTCTAGCGAACCGTAGCTCTTTGACAGATTGTGGGCCTGCAGAGGCGTTCGTCCGCACGGGGCGGGATCCGGGAAACGCAGCTTGGCGACACGGTCAACCGTGCGCACGTCGTCGAGGCCCGACAGCATCCGCTCTGCGCGAGCGACCATCTGATGGGCGGCAGCCGCCTTACTGGCCTTGGCCCCGAAGCGTGCGGCCTGCAGTTGCAGCTGGGTGGCCTTCTTCTCGACGTTGACCCGCTCCTTCTTGCGGCGCTCCTCATCCGCCTCACGCTGGCGCAGGTAGTTCTTCCAGCCCATGTTGTAAATATCGATCTGCTGTCGGTTGGCGTCGAGGTAGAAGACCTTATTGACGGTCTCCCCGACGAGCTCGACATCGTGGCTGATGACGATGAAGCCGCCGCCATAGTTCTTCAGAAACTCGCGCAACCACACGACCGAGTCGGCGTCGAGGGGGTTGGTTGGCTCATCGAGGATCATCACCTCGGCGTCGGAGAAGAGGATGCGCGCGAGCTCAATGCGCCGGCGCTGACCTCCCGAAAGCGTCTTGAGGGGCTGATCGAGGATGCGATC